>JBDLRO010000028.1:0-3286 GCA_039800025.1 Actinomycetota bacterium
CGGTGATCGTGTCCGTCGTCGCCTTTCCGCTCGGTATCGCGTGCGCCGTGTATCTCGAGGAATACGCGAGCAGATCGCGTCTCGCTCGTCTGACGCGGATCAACGTGCGCAACCTCGCCGGCGTGCCATCGATCGTGTACGGAATTCTTGGCCTTGCAATCTTCGTCAAGTTCGCGGGCGGGGTCACCGGAGGGCGGACGGTCATTTCCGGAGGTCTGACTTTGTCGGTTCTCGTCCTGCCGATCGTGATCATCACGGCATCGGAGGCTTTGCGCGCCGTTCCCCGCGCGATCCGAGAAGGAGCCCTCGGAGTCGGTGCCACCCAATGGGAAACCGTGCGTTCGCACGTCCTGCCATCGGCAGCACCGGGAATCCTGACGGGTACAGTCCTTGCACTCTCTCGTGCCGCAGGAGAAGCTGCGCCACTCCTTCTCGTCGGCGGCATCACTGGTTTGTTGACAACCGGAAATCAGGGCCTTTGGGAGCAGATCACGCAAGGGGGCTTCACCTCGATGCCGGTGGCAATCTTTTCGTATGCCCGTCAGACGGGAGGCGAATTCCAAGCGGTGACGGCAGCCGCGTCGCTCGTGCTCCTGATACTCGTCGTGATCATCAATGGTCTTGCGATCTGGCTGAGAAATCGTTTCGAGAGACGGTGGTAAGGATGTCCGATGGTCGAGACATACGAAGGGTTGCAGTGAAGATGAGACAGGATGGAAACGTGAACGAACAACCCGGCACTCAGATGTCGCAGTCCGCAGACCGGAGTGAGCAGACGCCCGTCTTCGAGACCAAGTCGCTCGCCGTCTACTACGGAGAATTCCGTGCGGTGCGTGATGTGGAACTGACGGTTCGCGGTCAAGAGATCACGGCATTCATCGGTCCTTCCGGTTGCGGCAAGACGACTGTGTTGCGCTGCTTCGATCGCATGAACGATTTGATTCCGGGAGCGCGAGTCGAGGGCGACGTTCGGTACCACGGCGTCGACCTGTACGCGAAGAACGTCGATGCGGTCGAAGTCCGACGTCGGGTCGGCATGGTGTTCCAGAAGCCCAACCCGTTCCCAAAGAGCATCTACGACAATTTGGCCTTCGGACCTCGTCTCAACGGAGTCCGCAAGAAGGCCGACCTCGACGTCATCGTCGAATCGTCGTTGAAGCGCGCCGCCCTTTGGGACGAAGTCAAGGATCGTCTCAAGGCCTCGGCGATGGGACTGTCCGGAGGTCAGCAGCAGCGTCTGTGCATTGCCCGCTGCATCGCTGTCGAACCGGACGTCATCCTCATGGACGAGCCCTGTTCGGCTCTCGACCCGATTGCGACGACTCGCATCGAAGACCTGATGCAGGAGATCAAGAAGGACTTCACGATCATCATCGTGACTCACAACATGCAGCAGGCAGCTCGTGTGAGCGATCGCACCGCATTCTTCACGACCGAAGTGAATCCGGAGAGCGACCGCAGAACCGGAGTCCTGGTGGAGTTCGACACGACTCAGAAAATCTTCTCGACTCCGTCCGATGAGCGAACCGAAGCCTACGTGACCGGCAGATTCGGCTGAGGAGGGAATCCATGAACGAACCCCGCAAGGCATTCCATCGTGATCTCGACGACATCCAACAGGAACTCGTCCGCATCTCGGCATCAGTGGTTGAAAGCATTCCGAAGTGCACAGCGGTGCTGCTCGACCAGGACCTTGCCACTGCCGAAGAGATGATCATGTCGGATGACGAGATCGATGCTCGCAGTATCGAGATCGAGGAGCGTTGCATTCAGATCCTTGCCCTGCAGGCTCCTGTTGCAGGAGAGTTGCGTCGAGTCATCGCAGCTCTGAAGATCTCCGGTGAGATCGAGAGGTCGGCTGACCTCGTTGTGAACATCTGCAAGGCAGCGCGTCGCATCTACGGTCACGAATTCGATCCCAATCTGCGCACCATCGTTCTGCAGATGTCCGATCAGGCCCGACACTTGTTCAGCGAGGCAACAGGTGCGTATCTCAACATGGATGCTGCTCGAGCAGCTGCGATCGACGACATGGACTCGTTCCTGGACGATCTCCAGCGTCAGTTCATCCAGGCGATTTTCGAATCCCATGCCGCTGGTCGAATCGACCTCCAGGTCGCAATTCAGCTGGCGGTCGTCGCTCGGTTCTATGAGCGAATCGGCGACCATGCGGTCAACATCGGGGAGAAGGTTCGCTTCCTCGTGACGGGCTGGCTGCCTGAACACGTCGGTGCAGCGCGTCACCGAGAGCGAACGCTCGGTGATCTGACTCCGATCGGCGGCATCCCCATGGTCAAGCCGATCGATGATGCTCCATCCGACAAGTCCTGACGGACGCTCGCGAAGCACGAAGTGGCTGCACAGCTGATCATCGGAGTCGTCATCGGTGTGGCGATGTCGACTCTCCTCGGACTCCTTCGAAACCGGGTCAGCAATCGTGTGATCTCGCGTGAACCCGGAGGTGTTCGGGAGTCGGCCGTCGTCCCGGATGGAAGTTCCGATTTTCTGTCCGACGTCCTCGATGCGTTGACGATCGGCGTGGTTGTTGCGTCGCCCGACGGGGACATCGTGTATCGAAACGCCCAGGCAACGGGTCTCGCTCGGGCAGCTCATGCAGAGGTACTGGTGGATGAGGCTGTCGACAACTACGTGCGCGCCGCAGTCGGTGGACGAGGCGGCCGAAAGGTCCTCGATCTGTTCGGACCTCCGCGCCAGGTGATTTCGGTGACGGCACTCCCACTCTTGAACGGGGGAGCAGTTGCGATGGTCGAGGACACCACGGAGCGTGCGCTCGTGGATGCCGTTCGCACCGACTTCGTCGCGAACATCAGCCATGAACTGAAGACGCCCATCGGTGCGATGTCGGTGCTGGCCGAGACGCTGACGCAGACGGACGATGCCGAGGTCGTGGCTCGTCTGTCAGGGAAGATCTCCGATGAATCGATGCGTGTCGGACGCCTGATCGACGATCTCCTTGAACTCTCCCGGCTCGAATACGGCGGCCAGACACTCGAAGCGAAGATGTCGGTGAGTGACATCATCTCCGAAGCCGTCGACCGCACGCAGACACTGGCCGACGGTCGAGAGATCAGGTTCATCACGCCGGAGTCCGATCTCGGCGAAATGGTGATCGGCGACCGGAGGCAACTCGTGTCGGCATTGCAAAATCTCTTGGAGAACGCGATCAAGTACTCCGATCCTGGTACATCAGTGGAAGTGTCCGTCCGCAGAGCGGATGGGGAGGTGATGATCGAGGTCAGAGATCGCGGGGTGGGGATTCCCGCCA
>JBDLRO010000029.1:0-3364 GCA_039800025.1 Actinomycetota bacterium
TCACCGACATCGACGACAAGATCATCGATCGAGCGAATCGCGAGCAGCGACCTTGGCAGGAGATCACCGACAAGTGCGAGAACATCTGGTTCCGCGCCATGGAGAAGCTCAACGTCAAGAGGCCGACCGATGTTCCTCACGCCACCGAATTCGTCGAATCGATGGTGGCGATGATCGGAGAATTGGTCGAGCGAGGTGCTGCGTATCCCACCGAAGACGGTGTGTATCTGAGTGTCGAGACAGTTCCGGACTACGGCCTGCTCGCCCATCAAAGCCTCGACGACATGGTCGCCGGCGCAGGTGAACGCGAGGTGCTCGGCGCACAGAACAAGCGACACCCGGCAGACTTCGCACTCTGGAAGTTGAGCAAGCCCGGTGAACCGTCCTGGCCTTCACCGTGGGGTGAGGGTCGTCCCGGCTGGCACAGTGAATGTGTCGTGATGAGCCTCGACATTCTCGGAGAGAACTTCGACCTGCATTGCGGCGGCATGGACCTCAAGTTTCCCCACCACGAGAACGAGCGCGCTCAAGCGGTCGCCCTCGGTCGCCCCTTCGCACGTCACTGGATGCACAACGGCTTCGTCGTCGACACCGAGGGCGAGAAGATGTCGAAGAGCCTCGGCAACGTGGCGAATCTGCTCGACCTCGTCGAGCAGTACGACCCCCGCGCATACCGACTCGTTCTTCTCCAGACCCACTATCGAAGCCCGGTCCGCGTGAGTGGCGACAACATCGAAGCTTCCTGCAATGCGCTCTCCGGACTGGACTCCTTCGCTGCGCGTCTGCGCCCAGCAGCGACTGGCGCCCGTCCGGACGCGACCACTCTCGACAAGTTCGGTGAGTTCATGGACGCCGACCTCGATACGCCATCGGCTACAGCGCTGCTCTTCGACACGGTTCGCCAGGCCAATGCCGCTCTCGACTCCGATTCGCACAGAGCAGGTTCGCTTGCGGCGGCAGCATTCGAGATCTGCACGGCATTCGGTCTCGAACTCAAGCAGCAGGATGTGATTCCATCCGACGTCGCAGCCAAGGCAGCGCAACTCGATGCAGCCCGAGTCGCGAAGGATTTCGCCGTCGCTGATGCAGTGCGAGAAGAACTGCAACGAGACGGTTGGATCGTGGAGACGACGAAGGACGGGACAGTCGTCCGTCAGCGGTAGTCGGTGAACTCGCGCACCGTGGAGAAGATCGAATCGAGCACTGCGAACACCGGCGTGCTGTCCATCAACTTCTGGGAATCTCCTGTGAGTCTGATCCGGCCGGTGATGAATGCCTGTTGCGCATTGAGAACGTGTGTCGCAACCGCCACGGCAGTCTCCCAGTCCTGTTCGAATCGGACGTCTTCGGGGTGGGCCGGTCCGGGTCCGAAACTGGCGACGCCGTCACCGATCTGCAGGTGATAGGTGACGTCGCCTTCGGGTCCGCCGAGCACGGTCTGGGTGAAGCCAACCGAGTGGTTTCGTGCGACCGCCGTCATTTCGGAACTCGCAGCAACCGCATTCGTGAGGGCATCGATCCAGTCGAGGCTGAGATAGCGCACGCGCTCGGTTGGAACGTCCTGCGTCGACATGGTCATAGTCTGCCATGGGATGGATGCGAACTCCTGGGAGCGCCGAGCCAACCGAGCCGCGGATCCCTTGAGCGAGCAGCCGAATTCCCTCAGGAACAGCGATGAACTTCCGCACGACTTGTGTGCCGTCGAAGAGTGGGATTTCGGGTGGTGGAGTCCCGATGGAGAGATCGCCGGCTACACCTCCTATCGCCTTCAGGGTCGCGCCCAGGTCTGGTATTGCTGGGCTCTGTGGCGACGTCACGAACCGCTGTTGCACGTGACCGAGTTCGACATCACCCGCAGATCGAATCCGATGATCGCGAAGGCGTCAGTTCTCTGGGCCGAGTACACGTGCGATGCGCCGTTCGAGCAGTGGACACTCGGCAACGAAACATATGCAGTGGAACTGGATGACCCCGCGGATGGATTGGGCCGTGCATATGGCAAGGCTGTGCCGATCGCGAGCGACCTCGAGTGGTATGCGACAGCCGATCCGGTGTCCATCCAGGATTGTGGCAACCAGGATGGCTACACCCAGGCGGGTCGTCTGCTCGGGACGGTGGAAACGATCGAAGGACCTCTCGAACTCGCAGACCTTCAGGCGAGCCGCACCCACCGCTGGTCCCGCACCAGCGAGTTGGTGGGGACCGAGTCGAAACCGATCGTCGCTCACCTCGGTCCGCGCATGCCCTTTCGATTCCCCGATGGGACCACGCGGGATCTGTACCTCACTCCGGAGGGATTGCGGTCCGCCTCGTCGCTGTGACGACTGGCGCCCCACCGGCTTTCTCGGTGGTTTCGGCATGCGCACGGGCAGAGGAGTAGCGTCGTCATCGTCTCGACCCAGTTGGGTCGGAACATGGCTCGTGACTCGTCGGTCGGATCCGTCGGTCAGAACGTGGGAAAGGCGCAAGGCAACATGGCGCAATCAGTGATGAAGCAGTCGGGGGCTCGAGGAACCGAGACCGTTCGGGGTCCTGTCAGCGGAACTGCAGTGGAACGTGAGGCTCGTCGCCGTCGCCGGCCGTATCTCGTCGAGTTGTACTCGACCGCGGTCGGCAAGAAGTACGCGATGGCGATCACCGGTCTCGGATTGCTCGGATTCGTCTTCTTCCACATGATCGGCAACCTGAAGATGTACTTCGGCCCGAGCGACCTCAACGGCTATGCGCACTTCCTCGAAAAGTTGCTATATCCCTTGATGCCGGAGAAGGGAACCCTGTGGCTGCTCCGAGCCGGACTGATCGCAATGGTCGTGATCCACATTCATGCGGCGTATTCGCTCACGTTGTTGAACCGCAAGGCCCGCCCAGTCGGTTACCAGAGCCCGCGCGACTACCAGATCGCGAGTTTCGCCAGTCGCACGATGCGCATGACGGGAATCGTCGTTGCACTGTTCATCATCTGGCACCTCATGGACCTCACCTTCGGGACTGTCAACGACTATGTGGGCACAAAGGATGAAGAGGGACTGAAGGACGTCTACGGCGCTGTGGTTGCCAGCTTCGAACGCGTGCCCGTGTCGATCTTCTACATCGTTGCGAACCTGGCGCTCGGAACGCACCTGTTCCACGGAGTGTGGAGCCTGTTCCAGTCCATGGGCTGGAACAACCCGCGCTTCAACCAATGGCGTCGGGCGATCGCCGTCGGTGTCGCTTCGATCATCGTGGTGGGCAACGTCTCGTTCCCCATCGCAGTCATGACCGGAATCGTCGGCTGAACGACTCGAACACAACTGAGAAATGACGGAGACTGAAAAATGACGATCACACTCGATTCCAAGATCCCCGGTGGTTCGGTCGCCGAGGC
>JBDLRO010000030.1:0-8055 GCA_039800025.1 Actinomycetota bacterium
CACTCAAATGAACCTCCACTAGCCTGAAATCGCTGCCCTCGTAGCTCAGCTGGACAGAGCAACGGCCTTCTAATCCGTAGCGCGCACGTTCGAATCGTGCCGAGGGCGCCCAGATGAAGCAGCGCACCGAATACCGGTGATTGACCTACACTTGAGCCACCGCCAGGGTGCCTTTGGTGCTCGACGCACCATGTGAGTGAGGAATCAGTGAAGTTCAAAAAGGGTGACACGGTGATCTATCCCCAGCACGGAGCGTGCAGGGTCGAGGCGATCCGCAAAGAGGACCCCCTGGCTACCGGAAAGAACCAGGATTATCTCGTCCTGAAAACGGTGATCGGCGACATGACCTTGCGTGTGCCCATGGCGAAGGTCGATGAAGTCGGAGTCCGACCACCGGTCTCTCCCGATGAACTGGAGGACCTGGTCTCGGTGCTCGCCAAAGCTGATCCGCGCGTGCCGAGCAACTGGAGTCGCCGCTTCAAGAATCACCAGGAGAAATTGAAGAGCGGTGACGTCTATCAGGTCGCTGAAGTCGTTCGAAATCTGGCAGCCCGTAACCGGGATGCTTCGTTGTCGGCGGTCGAGAGGACGATGTACGAACGTGCTCGTGTCAATCTCATCTCCGAAATCGCCCCGGCTCTGAAGGTTTCGACCGAGGATGCAGAGGCTTATCTCGACGATGCTCTCGCCCGCGGGGTTCTGAAACCGCCGAAGGCGACCAAAGCCGATCCAGTGAAGACGGTTCCGAAGGTGAGCGCTGCGCCCCCAGCCACGAAGCCGGCATCGACGACCAAGGGTGCCCCGACCGCCAAGGCCGAGACGGCGAAGAAGAGCCCTGCGGCGCCCGCCAAGAAGGCACCTGCCAAGAAGGCGCCGGCCAAAGGGGTAGCAAAGAAGGCTCCAGCGAAGAAGCCCGCGAAGAAATAGAACGGTCCAACCCGACGGACTGTCGGGCCTCGTTCAATCGGTAGGGTTCGGATCATGATCCCGAGGCAAGAGATCCCGCGCAAGGAATTGCTCTCTCGTATTTCATCGGGAGAGATCGAATCGGTGATCATGGCATTTCCGGATCGCTATGGTCGGCTCGTCGGAAAGAGAACCACGGGTCAATTCTTCGTCGATCACGTCGCTGATCATGGAACCGACAATTGCGATTACCTGTTGACCTGTGATCTCGACAATCAGCCGGTGTCAGGTTTTCGTTTCTCCAGTTTCGACAAGGGATACGGCGACATGGTCGCAAAGGCCGATTGGTCGACGGTCCGATTCCTTCCGTGGGTCCCGGGAACGGCCATGGTCATGTGCGACCTGTACGCGCCTGAGACCGGCGAATTGATCGAAGTCGCGCCCCGCACCATCTTGAAGCGGCAAGTCGATGCAGCGACTGCCCTCGGATTCACGCCGATGATGGGAAGCGAGATCGAATTCTATCTCTATCGCGAGTCGTACGAGGAGGCACGCCGGCGCCATTACCGCGATCTGCAGACGCATTCGGATTGGGCTCAGGATTACAACATCATGCAGACGACGCGTGATGAATACGTCATTGCCGACATCCGGCGCGGTTTGATCCAGGCAGGCATCCCTGTCGAATTCACCAAAGGTGAAGCAGGTGCAGGTCAGCACGAGATCAATCTCTCGTACGCCTCACCCGTGGAGATGGCAGATCGCAATCAGATTTACAAGACGGCTGCCAAGGAGATCGCCGCTTTGCACAACAGGTCGATCTCGTTCATGGCCAAGCCGACGATGGCGGACGTCGGTTCATCGTGCCACGTGCATGTGAGCCTCTGGGACGAACGTGGGACGACGTCGGTCTTCGACGACTCGACTCGGCTTCATGGCCTGAGCGAAACGTTCGAACATTTCCTGGCCGGCATGATCGCGACCGCTCGCGATTTTTCGTTGCTTTGGGCGCCGACGGTGAACAGCTACCGGCGATTCCAGCCCGGCTCGTGGGCTCCCACAGGAATTGGCTGGGGAGTGGACAATCGAACACTTGGCTTTCGCAAAGTTGGGCACGGCTCGTCGACGCGGGTCGAGAGCAGGATTCCGGGGGCGGATGCGAACACGTATTTGGCATTTGCTGGAGTGATCGCAGGTGGTCTGCATGGAATCAAACATCGCCTCGAACTCGTCGAACAGTTCTCAGGCAACGGCTATGACGCCGCCGATATTGAAAGAGTTCCTTGGAGTCTGAACGATGCGATCGAATTGTGGCGGGAAAGTGCAGTCGCACGAGAGTGTTTCGGTGATGACGTCCACCATTGGATCCTTCGCTCGGCGGAAAGTGAATGGCAGGCCTTCAACCAATCGGTCACCGATTGGGAGTTGATGAGATATTTCGAGCGGATCTAGGAGAATCGTGTCGTCACTTCGTTTGGATGGAAAAGTCGCTCTCGTCACGGGCGCGTCATCGGGGCTCGGCAGAGTCGGGGCGGAGTTGTTCGCCCGTGAGGGTGCTCGAGTCGTCATTGCAGACATCGTTGATGGGGACGAGGTGGTGGAGTCGATCGCCCGCGAGGGAGGAGAAGCAGCTTTCGTTCGGTGCGATGTGTCCGATGACGAGTCGGTTCGCAGCGCCGTGGATTTCGCTGTTGATACGTTCGGAACCCTGGAAGTTCTCTACAACAATGCCGGGGTCATGTTGAGCGGAGACGACGATCCGGTGAGCACACCGCTCGATGTCTACGAACGGACAATGGACATCAACGTCAAGGGAACTCTCCTCGGATGTCGGCATGCGATTCCTGCGATGCTCGCATCCGGTGGCGGCTCGATCGTCAACGTGGCGAGTTTCGTCGCTCACATGGGAGCCGCGACCCCTCAAATCGCCTACACCGCATCGAAGGGTGCTGTGCTTGCCCTCACACGCGAAATTGCCGTGATCTACGCTCGTCAGGGAATTCGAGCGAACGCGTTGTGTCCCGGACCGATCATGACCCCGCTGCTGGAGAAGTTTCTCAGCAACGAGGAGCGGCGTCGCCGGCGACTGGTGCACATTCCGATGGGGAGATTCGGCGAGCCCGAGGAAATAGCTCGGGGTGCCTTGTTCCTGGCGAGTGACGAGAGCAGTTGGATGACGGGACAGTCGCTGATCATCGACGGCGGGATCACGGCTGCCTACGTCACGCCTGAATGAGAGCCATCCGCGCATGTCGTCTCGGCTCGGGGCGTCTCGAATGAGAAAGTCTCAACTCAGAACAATTGCGCCGTTCGCTGTGAGGATCTCGGCGGCGAGCGCGGCTCGATCGGCGTAGTGAAGGGTGATACGCGACGGCTCATCGCCGAGCAGTGCCTCGTCGGAGATGGCAGACAACACGATGTCGATCGATCGAGGCTGGGGGTGGAACAAGTCGAGCGTCACGAGCGTTCCGCCAACGGGGATCGACTCGCTCGGATGAGTCGTGCGTCCCCAATCGATGAAGAACGGGAGCACTCCACCCTCCTGGTTCTCGAGAGTGGTGAGCGTCAGATTCCATTCCAGAACGACGCCGTCCGGGCGACGTCGTGTCATGGTCTCGATTTCGCCCGGGTCATAACCCGCATCTCGTGCGATGTCGACCATCTCGGGGAGCGGACGTCTCGGCGCGGCACACCATGACACGATTCGGGGCTCGTCGATCTCATCGATGCCGAACGGTCGAGGTTGCGACGGTTCGGGTTGAGCTGGGTCCGGACCGATGATTTCGAGATACGTGCGACCGCCAAGTCCGAGCAGTGCATTGAAGGTCCCGAGACCCACGTGGGCGCCCCCGGGACTCGGGGCGACCCCGAAGCGTTCTTCGATGTCGATGACCGCTGCGGCCAGGTCGGGGACCGCGTACACGAGGTGGTCGATGTGCAGATTCTTGGTCATGGTGACTGCTGTCGGGGATTGTGCCGGCGAATTGATCGCAGAGGCTGTCTCGAGCCTGCCAGACTCGAGGACATGTCGGATATTCGAGAGTCGAACTCTGGTTCGAAGAACCTAGTCGGGACGGGTCCTCGGATCGCATTCCTCGGTCTCGGCGTGATGGGTGGTCCGATGGCTGGACATCTCGCTCGGTGCGGGTCTCGGGTCATGGTGTACAACCGAACCGCTTCCAAGGCACTGGACTGGGTGGCTCAGAATGGCGGACTCGCCGCCCCGACTCCTCGAGAGGCGAGCGAGCACGCCGAATTCGTCATGGTGTGTGTGGGAAACGACGACGACGTTCGCTCGGTGGTTCTTGGTGATAACGGCGCGCTGTCGTCGATGAAGCCGGGTTCGGTTCTCGTCGATCACACCACTGCCTCGGCAGACCTTGCTCGGGAATTGTCCGATGCCTGCGTGAAGCAAGGAGTCGGTTTCGTGGATGCGCCCGTGTCGGGGGGACAAGCGGGTGCTGTCAACGGAACCTTGACCGTGATGTGCGGCAGCGACGACGAGAGCGTATTCCAACGCGCGAAGACGGCGATGGAACCCTACTCACGAGCCTGTGAATGGCTCGGTCCTGCAGGCGCCGGACAGTTGACAAAGATGGTCAATCAGATCTGCATCGCTGGCATTGTCCAAGGCCTCTCCGAGGGAATCAACTTTGCGCTGCGGGCAGGTCTCGAGGTGGAAAAGGTCGTCGAGGTGATCGGCAAAGGGGCTGCAGCGAGCTGGCAGATGGACAATCGTGCGCTCACGATGGGGCGAGGTGAATTCGAATTCGGCTTCGCAGTCGAGTGGATGAGGAAGGACCTGGGCATCTGCCTCGAGGAGGCAAAACGCAACGGGGCGCGACTTCCTTTGACCGCTCTCGTCGACCAGTTCTATGCCCAGGTCGAGGCACGCGGAGGCAAGCGCTGGGACACCAGCAGCCTCGTTCACCTCTTGCAGAACGACTGACCGCTCTTCTGATCAGCCCAGGTGCTCCCGGGCCCATACCAGCGACCGTCGCAGCAATTCGTAATAGGCTGGCTTCTCCCACGAGCATCGCTCGACTCGCGGGTAGTAGTCCATGACCGGATGCATGTCGAAGTGACCGCGACAGTGTCCGAGGGTGTTGTAGAGGACGGCGCCCTCGCCAAGATGACGCAGGTACATCACGAGGTGCGTCGGATCGCACGACGACCAATCGGACTCGACGAATCCCGTGGCGTGTCCGGTCCAGCTCGTCGAGAGGAGTGGAACGAGTGAACTCCTGTCGGGGTACTCGCTGAGGTAGAGCTCGTCGTCGGTTTCGAAACTCTCGATGTCTGCGACGAGCCAGTGCGTCGGATCGGCAACCTCGACGCGGTACGAATGGATCGGGGGATGGGAGACGAACTGGCTTCCGAGAGTGTCGGCCCACAGAGGAAAGATGCGAGGACTGTCGACTCCATTTGGTCCGCCGAGATCGAGAGCGGAATTGGTTCCGTGGAGCGCCACCCATCGTCCACCCGATTCGACCCAAGCCCGGATCGCTGTTTGAGCTTCGATCGAGGGGCGCACATCGCACGTGTACGACACGAGTATCGACGATTTGGTGATGGCTTCGAATCCCTCGTAATCCGGTTGGACGCGAACGCGAAATTCATCGTGCTCGCCGAGAAGTGCGAGAAGTTCGCGTCGGGCGAAGTCGATGTCGTGGTACTTTCCCCCGGCCACGAGGGTGACGTCGATTCGCCGTTGATCGGAGTTGGGAGTCGACGATTCGAGTTTCGGTTGGTGTTTCACGGGAAGTGGGAGTTCGACGATGTCAGAAGTCGACTCTCTTCAGGAATCCGCCATCGACAGTCACATTGGTGCCATTGATGTGTCGTGCTGCGGAACCGGCCAAGAAGACGACCGCGTTTGCCACATCGATGGGTTCGCCGATGCTTCCACCCGGATGTGCTCGCGCGGTGGCTTCGAAGAACGGAGGCATTGCGTTCTTGATCATGTCCCAGTCTCCGCCTTCGACCATGATCGGCCCCGGTGACACGACATTGCAGCGAATCCCTTGTTGACCGAGCACTTGGGCCTGGCCGAGTGTCCAATTCGTCGCGGCGGCCTTGAGTGCGCTGTAGCTGCCCGAGCCAGGACCGAAGTGTTCGGCGATGGCGGTCGTTCCGATGCTGATCACCGATCCGCCACCCTGTGACAGAGCCGGAGTAGCCGCTTCGACGCCGTGGACGAGTGCCATCAGATCGACATTGAAGTTGTTGATCCAGTATTCCAACTTTCGCGCTGGCTTGGCAGATGTGTTGTGCACGTAGACATCGATGCCCCCGAGTTGCTCTTGGGACCAGGCCACCCAGCTGCGCAGCGAATCTGCATCTCCCACATCGACCGATCGACCCACCACTCGACCAGACGATGCGAGCGATTCGACAGTTGCCGTCACATCGTCTGCCGACCGAGCGCACAGGGACACTGCGGCTCCCTCTGTGAGAAATGCAGCGGCAATTGCCCGACCGATCCCTTTGGTCGCGCCTGTGACGAGGACCTTCTTGCCTTTCAGTCCGAGATCCATCTCATAGCCTCCTGGTCGTTCTCGATGTCGCTCTCACCGACGGATTTCTCTCCAGGGAAGATCCTTGTCGACTCGCGGCTCGGGCGGAAGACCGAGCACTCGCTCCCCGATGATGTTGCGTTGTGTTTCGTCGGACCCGCCCGCAATGCGGTATCCGGGGGCTCCGAGGACGTGCTCGCCCCAGGCATAGGTTCCCCAATCGCCGCTATCGGCAATGAGTGCGGGACCGAGGACTTTCTAGACCACATCGGACATGAGCGTCATACCTTTGGTCCAGAGCAGTTTGCCCAGTGAACCCTCGGGACCGGGCGTTGCTCCCGATCGGCGCAGATCCGCAGCTCGTCGATTGACGAAGCCCTCGACGCGGCCATGGGTGAACACGCGCATGAGCTCTTGGCGCAGTACGGCATTTTCGGTGGCACCCATGACTCGTGCAGTAGCCAGGAGTTGACGCCACGAACCGCCGACTCGACTCGAGCCGCCGTCTCCGGAGTGATCGCGTTCGAAGCCGAGCGTTGTCAACGCGACTTTCCAGCCTTCACCTCGCGGTCCGAGTCTCGACGAGTCTCGAACCCTCACGTTCTCGAAAAAGACCTCATTGAACGAAGATCCTCCGCTCATCTGTTTGATCGGCCGGACTTCGACGCCTGGAAGGTCCATCGGAATGAGGAAAGCGGTCATCCCTTTGTGTTTGACAGCATCGGGGTCGGTGCGGGCTATGAGCAAACCCCATGCGGAGAATTGTGCACCGGAGGACCACACCTTCTGGCCGTTGACAACCCATTCGTCCCCGTCTCGTTCAGCTCGACATCCGAGCGAAGCGAGGTCGCTGCCCGCTCCCGGTTCGGAGAACAATTGACAACAGAGTTCACGGGCAGCCAGGAAGCGACCGACGAACGATTCTCGTTGTTCCTCGGTCCCGTAGATCGCGATCGTCGGCGCGATCAGACCAACGGTCACGCTGTGCGTCTCGTGGCCAACGGGCGTCACATACTGGGACTCGAGTCGCGCGAAGGCGCGGGCGTGGGACCGTGTCAGGCCGAGACCACCGTGTTCGACCGGATGGGCGATTGCATGGAATCCCCGGTCCGCCTTGAGTCGAGTCCAGGCTTTCGCTCTTTCGAGCAGCTCGCGTTCGGTCTCGAAATCGAGTGAGTGGAAGACGGAGACGGAGAATTCTCCATCGCCCCAGACGAACTCGTTGTCGTCGCCGAATCCTTTGCGACGTCGAGTGTTCACGTCGAGCCACGATCTCGCCGACTCGACGAACTCTTCGATCGATGGCTGCAGGCCGTTCACGCTTGTACGGTAATTGACCCATCGGAGCCATCGTCAAGTGGAGGTCGCCGTCCGGGACATTCCCTTCCTCGAAGCTTTCGTACGGACGATCCTGCTCGGCATCACAGCCGGTCTCACAGACAATGTGGCCTTCCAGGAGAATGCCCATGAGGCGATCAAGCGCCTGATGCAATCTCGACTGCTGTGAACCGTATCGACACGTGACAAGATTCGAATGCACACCACATGATCAACTGGTGCACGAGGGAGAGGACACGACATGGCGAGCGATGGCAGTTCGGGAATGAAGCTCGGTCTGACAGCCGACGAGGTG
>JBDLRO010000031.1:0-11961 GCA_039800025.1 Actinomycetota bacterium
CACATGGAACTTCCCTTCGGAGGAACTTTCGCATCCGACACCTTCGAGACCGGCTCACGCGCGGCTGCATGGGGCGGAGTCACCACCATCGTCGACATGGCGGTACAGCGCTATGGCGAGAACGTGCACGACGGTCTCGCAGAGTGGCACCGCAAGGCATCCGGCGAATGTGCGGTGGACTATGCCTTCCATCAGATCATCGGGGGCGTCGACGACCAGTCGCTCAAGGACATGAAGTACCTCACCGAACACGAGGGGATCACGAGCTTCAAGTTGTTCATGGCCTACCCGGGGGTGTTCTACAGCGACGATGGACAGATCCTTCGTGCGATGCAGACCGCCGCAGAGTGTGGAGCCATGATCATGATGCATGCTGAAAACGGCATTGCGATCGATGTTCTCGTTCAACAGGCCCTTGCTCGCAACGAAACCGATCCCCGGTACCACTCGTACACCCGGCCGTCGCCGCTCGAAGCCGAAGCGACTCATCGAGCGATCGTATTGTCACAAGTCGCCGGCAACGTTCCGTTGTACATCGTCCACATGTCTGCTGGTGATGCACTCAACGAGGTCGCAGCAGCTCGACACCATGGGCGCAACGTCTTCGCCGAGACCTGTCCGCAATACCTGTATCTGACACTCGAAGAGACCCTTGGCCAGCCAGGGTTCGAAGGTTCGAAGTGGGTGTGCAGCACGCCGATCCGATCACGCGATCACGACCCTCACCACATCGGGCAGATGGGCCACGGGCACCAGGGCGACCTGTGGAAGGGACTGCGGATGAATGAACTCGCAGTCGTCAGCACCGATCACTGCCCGTTCTGCTTCAAGGATCAGAAGGAGCTCGGTCTCGGTGACTTCTCGAAGATCCCGAACGGCATCGGCGGCGTCGAGCACCGCATGGAACTGATCTATCAGGGTGTGGTCACCGGTGAACTGTCGCTCGAGCGGTGGGTCGAGACCTGTTGCACCACTCCTGCACGCATGTTCGGCATGTATCCGAAGAAGGGCATCATCGCCCCCGGCAGTGATGCCGACGTCGTCGTCTGGGACCCGAACACCAGGACCAAGATCGGCATCAACGACAAGCACCACATGAACATGGATCACTCGGCCTGGGAGGGCTGGGTCATCGATGGCAAGGTCGACACGGTGCTGTCGCGTGGATCGGTCTTGATCGAGAACGACCAGTATCTCGGCCGCAAGGGTCACGGTCAGTTCATCAAACGCGGACTGTCCCAATACCTGGTCTGATTGCAGCCGATCGGACCGACGACAGAACCACCACTCGCTGTACAGCGCATCATTCACACGAAAGAGCAGAGGAACAACATGTACCGCATCGACCATTGGATCGAAGGACGCACGGTCGCGAGCACGACGGGCCGAGCCGGCAAGGTGTACAACCCAGCGACCGGTGAGGTGCAAGCCGAGGTCGGCTTCGCCGATGTCTCAGAAGTCGACAAGGCAGTCGCCGTAGCGAAAGCCGCATTGCCTGCGTGGCGCTCGACGAACCTCTCACGCCGTGCAGAGATCATGTTCCACATGCGTGAGCTCGTGGCTGCGAATCGCAAGGAGATCGCGGACCTCTTGACCAAGGAGCATGGCAAGGTCACCTCCGATGCCCTGGGAGAAGTGGCCCGCGGTCTCGAGAACATCGAATTCGCATGTGGCATTCCGAACTTGCTCAAAGGGGGATATTCCGAGCAGGCATCGGCCGGAGTCGATGTGTACAACATCCGGCAACCCCTCGGCGTCGTCGCGGGAATCACGCCGTTCAACTTCCCTGCGATGGTCCCGATGTGGATGTTCGCAAATGCTCTCGCTTGCGGGAACACCTTCGTGCTGAAGCCCTCGGAAAAGGATCCGTCGGCGTCGATGTTCATCGCAGAACTACTGAAGAAGGCAGGTCTTCCCGACGGTGTCTTCAACGTCGTGCACGGTGACAAAGTTGCCGTCGATCGACTTCTCGATCATCCCGATGTAGCTGCGGTAAGTTTCGTCGGATCGACTCCGATCGCTCGCTACATCTACGAGACGGGAACCAAGAACGGAAAGCGCGTTCAAGCGCTCGGCGGTGCGAAGAACCACATGCTCGTTCTTCCCGACGCAGATCTCGACATGGCTGCAGATGCACTCGTCGGCGCCGCCTATGGATCAGCCGGCGAACGCTGCATGGCGATCTCGGTCGTCTTGGCAGTCGATTCGATCGCAGACGAACTCGTCGCCAAGGTCAAGGACCGCATTCCGAACGTGATCGTCGGACCCGGTTCGGATCCGGGCAGTGAGATGGGACCGCTCATCAGCGGCGAACATCGCGACAAGGTTGCCGGCTACATCGCTGATGCGGCCGGCGAGGGTGCGACGGTCGTCGTCGATGGTCGAGATGGCGCCCCTGGTGACGGATTCTTCCTCAAGCCGAGCCTCATCGACAACGCCCGTCCGGGCATGCGGTGTTACGACGAGGAGATCTTCGGGCCGGTTCTGACCGTTGTGCGCGTCGGCTCATACGAACAAGGACTCGAACTGATCAACAACAACGAGTTCGGAAATGGCACTGCGATCTTCACGCGGGACGGGGGAGTCGCTCGTCAGTTCCAGTTCGACGTCAACGTCGGCATGGTCGGGATCAACGTGCCGATTCCCGTGCCGGTGTCCTACTACTCGTTCGGCGGATGGAAGGCGAGTCTCTTCGGAGACCTGCACATGTACGGACCGGACGGAATCCAGTTCTACACCCGAAGCAAAGTCGTGACTTCTCGTTGGCCCGATCCGCGAACCAGCAAAGTCGATCTTGGTTTCCCGCAGAATCGATGATGAGTCGATCGATGGATCAGCATCTTCGAGAGAAACGTTCAATGAAAGAGAGTCTGTGACCTGATATGGACATCGGTGTCGTCCTTCAAACAACTCCGCCCAGTTCGCGAGTCGTCGACCTGGCGAAGAAAGCCGAGACCTACGGCTTTTCCCACGTCTGGACCTTCGACAGCCACATCTTGTGGCAGGAGCCGTTTCCGATCTTCGCGCAGATCCTCGCTGAGACGCGCAATGTGATCGTCGGCCCCATGGTGACGAATCCGGCCACGCGCGATTGGACCGTGACCGCGAGTCTGTTCGCAACCTTGAACGAGATGTTCGGCAATCGAACAGTCATTGGAATCGGCCGGGGAGATTCCGCAGTTCGGGTCACCAATGGCAAGCCGACGACGCTCGCAACCTTGCGCGAGAGCATCCATGTGATTCGCGAACTCGCGAACGGCCGCAGCGTCGATTACAAGGACTCCACTCTTCGCTTGCCATGGGCCGGAAAGTCCCGCTCAGAAGTCTGGGTGGCGGCCTACGGTCCGAAGGCGCTCGCGCTGACCGGAGAGGTCGGTGACGGATTCATCTTGCAGCTCGCCGACATCAGCATCGCTGAATGGACCATCAAGGCCGTGCGCGAAGCCGCTGAACGTGCGGGCCGTGATCCCAAGAGCGTGACGATCTGTGTCGCAGCACCGGCTTATGTGACCGATGGAAGTCCTGCCGGTCTCGCTCATGGACGTGAGCAGTGCCGATGGTTCGGTGGGATGGTCGGCAATCACGTCGCCGACATCGTCGAGCGATACGGCGAAAACAGTCCGGTGCCGAAGGCCCTGACCGACTACATCAAGGGTCGACAGGGTTACGACTACAACGAGCATGGTCGTGCGGGCAACACGCACACGTCCTTCGTTCCCGACGAGATCGTGGATCGCTTCTGCATCGTCGGACCGATCGAACGCCACATCGAACGAATCGAGGAATTGCGATCCCTCGGCGTCGATCAATTCTCCGTCTATCTCCAGCACGACTCGAAGGACGAGACGCTGCAGGCGTACGGAGAAAAGATCATTCCGGCAATTACCGAACAGACGTTGGCCAAGAGCTGACGAACCGAATCGACCGATCCCACATGGCGAACCAGAACAACTCGTCGAGACGAACGAGCACGGCCAGTCGACGATGGACGAAAGCGCTGATGTTCGTGGTGTCGCTCCTGCTGGTGGCAGTGGTCTGGGAGGTCTACAAGCTCATCGGGCCAGAGGCTGGTGGCAAGGTGTTCGGTTTGAACATTCTTCCTCGTTCGAGTGACCGAGCCATGCCCCACGTGTGGGACATGCTCAGCCGTTACGGTCGGCCGGAGATTCGCTCGTCGGATCGCAAGATCTGGACGGTGGTTCTCGCAGGGGCATGGTTTTCGTTCCGGCTGGCGCTCGTCGGCTTCGCAATCGGAACGGTCCTCGGGCTCGGTCTGTCGGTGTTGATGGCTCGTTTCCGCTTCGTCGAGCGCGGAGTGCTTCCGTATCTCGTCGTCTCGCAGACCGTGCCGCTCATTGCATTGGCGCCTCTCGTCGTGTCCTGGGGAGGCAAGCTCGAGATCTTCGGTTGGGAGTGGCCGAGGTGGCTGTCGGCGTCCGTTCTCGGAGCTTTCCTCGCGTTCTTCCCGGTCGCTGTCGGTTCTCTGAGAGGGCTTCGTTCGGCCCCCGCGGCGGCAGTCGAGTTGATGGAGAGCTATGCGGCATCGTGGTGGCAGACCCTCCGCAAGCTCCGTTTCCCATCGGCGGTTCCGTACATCGTCCCGGCCCTCAAGCTCGCAGCATCGTCGTCCGTCATCGGAGTCGTCGTTGCGGAGATCTCGACAGGTTTGAAGGGCGGGATCGGTCGCCTCATCATCGAGTACGCGCGCGAGGCAACCGGTGATCCTGCAAAAGTGTTCACAGCGGTGTTCGGTGCAGCCGTTCTCGGACTGGCGATGTCCGGATTCGTGACTTTGGCGGACATCTACATGATGAGAAATCGTCCCAAGGAGGCAGCAACATGAGCGCCGTCGAATTGTCCGGTGTCAGCAAGATCTTCAACAAGGGGGCCGGAAACCAGGTCGATGCGCTCGTCGACATCGACCTGACGATCGCAGCAGGGGAGTTCGTCTCGCTCATCGGTCCTTCGGGCTGCGGCAAGTCCACACTGCTTCGTTTGATCGCCAACTTGATCGAGCCGACGGGAGGCTCCATCACCGTCAACGGAAAGTCTGCGAAGCAGGCTCGCCTCGATCAGGACTACGGCATGGCTTTTCAGCAGTCCGGTCTCTTCGAGTGGCGCACAGTGGCCAAGAACATCGAACTTCCGCTCGAGTTGAAGGGATGGAACTCGACGAAGCGACGTGAACGGGCGCTCGAAATGCTCGAACTCGTGAAGCTTCCGGACTTCGCCGAGCACTTCCCGTGGCAGTTGTCGGGAGGAATGCAACAGCGGGTGGCGATCGCTCGAGCTCTCGCGGTTCATCCTGCTCTTCTCCTCATGGATGAGCCATTCGGCGCGCTCGACGAAATGACCCGCGAGCACATGCAAAGCGAGTTGTTGTCGATCTGTCGCAAGGCTGGCACGACTGTCGTGTTCGTGACCCACTCGATCCCCGAGGCGGTCTATCTGTCCAATCGAGTCGTCGTGATGTCGCCGCGGCCCGGTCGGATCACCGACATCATCGATGTCGAGATCGCCGGCGATCGAAGCGACTCCACTCGAGACGACAAGGCGTTCTTCGCAGGGATCAGCGCCGTACGTGCTGCACTGCGCGGTGTCGAACTCGAATCGGTGGCTCGGGGGATCGAGGACAGATGAACGGCCGTGTCGGCTCCCTCTTTCGGGCGGTGTTTCCACCGCTCTTCTTCGGCGCGTTGTTCATCGCTGTCTGGGAGCTCGCAGTCAAGGGACTGGATCTCAAGCCGTACTTCCTGGCGGCTCCGTCCACGATCTGGGACATGTTCGTCGAGAACATCGGTCTCATCTGGGGAGCGACAAAGGTGTCTGGGACGAATGCCCTCATCGGATTGCTCGTCGGCACATTCTTCGGAACGTTGATGAGTCTGGTCCTCAGTCGATTTCGGTTGCTCAACGACATCGTGACCCCATTGGCCATTGCATTGAATGCCGTCCCGATTTTCGTGTTGGTCGCCGTTCTCAACAACATGTTCTCGATCACGAGCGAGATTCCGCGACGGATCATGGTGATGCTCGTCGTCTACTTCATCGTTCTCGTGAACGTGGCACGCGGACTGACTCAGGTGAGTCCGACCCATGTCGAACTCATGAAGTCGTACGCAGCGAGTGATTTCGCAGTCCTGCGCAAGGTGCGGATTCCGAACGCAGTCCCCTTTCTCTTCACAGCTTTGAAGATTGCCGCGCCTGCATCGGTGATCACGGCCTTCGTGAGCGAGTACTTCGGGGGATCCCAGAACGGGCTCGGAAGTCGGATCACGAGCAACATCGCGACGTCGAAGAATGCAGTTGCATGGGCCTATGTGCTCGGTGCCTGCCTGCTCGGCCTCGCCTTCTATCTGGCATCGAGCCTGCTCGAAGGAGCGGCCACGCCGGGGAAGACCAATCGGCGCACACGGGTCAGCCGATGACCTACAGTTGCGACTGGAAATCCGCGGGCATCGGCCCAAGGGGAGGAGAAACATGAAAAGGAACAAGAGTTGGAAGTTGGCCGCTGGTGCCGTCGTCCTCGCTCTGACCGCAGCAGCATGCGGTGGAGACGATGGTGAGAGCACCTCGACCGAGGCTCCCGCTGGTTCGGAGGCACCTGCAGGTTCAGAGGCCCCATCCGGCGAGTGTGAAGAAGTCACGGCCGTCAAGTTGCAGTTGCAGTGGTTCATCCAGGCCCAGTTCGGCGGTTACATCGCCGCTCAGGATCAGGGCTTCTATGCCGACCAGTGTCTCGACGTCGAAATCGTCGAGGGTGGTGTGGACATCGTTCCGCAGCAGCAGTTGGCAGACGGCGCCGCCGATTTCGCGATCTCCTGGGTGCCCAAGGCTTTGGCCTCGCGTGAACAGGGTGCGGACATCGTGAACATCGCACAGGTGTTCCAGCGTTCGGGAACCTTGCAGGTGTCCTTCAAGGACGCCGGTATCGCATCGCCCGCTGATTTCGCGGGCAAGAAGATCGGTAACTGGGGCTTCGGCAACGAGTTCGAGATCTTTGCTGCGCTCACCAAGGCTGGCCTCGACCCAGCAAGCGACGTCACGCTCGTTCAGCAGCAGTTCGATATGGCCGCTCTTCTCGCCGGTGACATCGACGCAGCCGAAGCAATGACGTA
This sequence comes from Actinomycetota bacterium, assembly GCA_039800025.1. GTDB lineage: Bacteria > Actinomycetota > Acidimicrobiia > Acidimicrobiales > Ilumatobacteraceae > Casp-actino8. Next base: position 7,119 of record JBDLRO010000031.1, read on the forward strand.
CAACGAATATGCACAGGTTCTCGAGGCGATCAACCCCGACACCGGTGAGTTGTACACGCCAGAGGACTTCAATGTCATCAGCTATGAAGAAGAGGGTGTGGGAATGCTTCAGGATGCCATCTGGGCATCTGGTGAGCGTCTCGCGAGTGACGAGGCATACAAGGACACTGCTGTCCGCTTCGTTGCAGCTTCCCTCCAGGGTTGGGCGTACTGCCGAGACAACGTTCAGGAGTGTGCTGACCTCGTCGTAGCAAAGGGTTCGAAGCTCGGAGCTTCGCACCAGTTGTGGCAGATGAACGAAGTCAACAAGCTCATCTGGCCGGCACCGAACGGTGCAGGCATGATCAGCTCCGATGCTTGGGAGCGCACGGCGACGCTGTCGCAGGAGACCAAGAACCTCGAGGGTTCGACGGTTCTCACCGCAGCACCGGATGCCGAGGCATACACCAATGACATCGTGACCGCAGCTCTGGCCCTTCTCGAGGAGCTCGGAATCGACATCAAGGGCGAGGGTTACGCCCCGATCGAGGTCACTCTCAACGAGGGTGGCGCCTGATCGAAGGACGTCTTCCGTCCGAGACGGAAAATGGGCGGGTCGCTTCGGCGACCCGCCCATTTCGCGTTCCGCCCCGGCTGCTGACTCCGGGTTTTTTCGTTTCAGCAGCTCCTGTCGTCTTCGTTCTGTTGTGGAGTACCGGGTTCGTCATCGCCCGATACGGGACTCGTGATGCGGGTCCCTTGACATTTCTTTTCCTGCGCATGGTCGCTGCGTCAGTGATCCTGTGGGTGATTGCGACGTTGTCGAACGCTCCCCGGTTGACGACACACGACGTTCGATGGGCCGCGGCCAGCGGGACCGGGATGCATGCGGTCTATCTCGGTGGTGTATTCGTCGCTTCGGATCTCGGATTGCCGTCTGGGCTTTCAGCCCTGATCGCAGGACTTCATCCAGTCGTGACGTCGGTCCTTGCCGTGGTGTTGCTCGGCGAACTGTTGCAACGTCGCCAATGGATCGGCGTGTGTCTCGGAATCCTCGGAGTCGGAGTCGTCGTGATCGAAAGGCTGGGTTCGACTGACACAACCGTGACGACTTCGGCGCTGATCGCAATGGCAGTGTCGGTCATGGGAATGTCGGCTGGCACTCTCGTTCAAAGGGCCAGAGGAACGGCCATGCCGCTGCTCAGGGGGACCGCGGTTCAGTACGCAGCGTCCTCGCTCGTTCTCGGAGTCGGCGCATTCGCGGTCGAGGGATTCGAAGTCGAGTTCACGACCCGGATGGTCCTCTCCCTCATCTGGTCGATCCTCGTCCTCTCGCTTGCAGCGATTCTGATCATGCTCTGGCTCCTCCAGCGCCACGCAGCAGTCAAAGTCAGCAGCCTTTTCTTCTTGACTCCCGCGTTGAGCACGATCGAGGGGTCGATCCTGTTCGGCGAACGGCTCGGCATGCTCGCAGTCATCGGACTCGGAATTGCTCTGGTGGGCGTTGCCCTCGCGACTCGGGCGAGAACTCCTGCGGTTCTGCCCGCTGCTGAGAGTTAGCCGGTGTAGCGCGCATCCGCGAGATCGAGGACCTCGTCGAGAATTGCGATTCCCTGTCGAACGTCTTCATCGCTCGTCGTCAGAGGTGGGACGACGTGGATGCGATTGAAGTGAGTGAACGGCCACAGATTGCGTGCTTTGCAGGCTCCGACGAGTTCGAGCATCGGGGCATTTGCGTCACCGACTGGGTTGAAAGGAACCAATGGCTCTCGCGTTTCGCGGTTCTTGACGAGCTCGATCGCCCAGAAGACGCCCACGCCGCGTACGTCTCCGACGCTCGGGTGCTTGGCTTTCAACTTCTCGAGTTCGGGACCGATGACATCTCGTCCGAGATGCCGGGCGTGGTCGATGATTCCTTCTTCTTCGAAGATGTTGATGCTCGCCACGGCTGAGGCACAAGCGAGCGGATGTCCGCTGTAGGTGAGTCCCCCGGGGAATTGACGAGTTTTGAAGGTTTCGGCGATCCGTCGGCTGATGACCACACCGCCGAGAGGGAGATATCCGGAATTGACTCCCTTGGCGAAGCAGATGAGGTCGGGAGCCACACGCCAGTTGTCGATGGCGAACCATTCTCCACACCGTCCGAAACCGGACATCACTTCGTCGGCAATGAGAACGATGCCGAGTTCGTCGCACAGGGTGCGAACACCCTCGAGATATCCCGGCGGCGGAACGAGAATGCCGTTGGTGCCGACAACGGATTCGAGGAGGATCGCTGCGACTGTCTGGGCTCCCTCGACCATCAGGACGTCGCGCAGGTGCTGGAGGGCGCGAGTGGACTCCTCTTCCACCGACGTGCTGTGGAACGCCGATCGGTACGGGTACGGTCCCCAGAACTTCACGATTCCTGGGAGGCCGGGCTCGCTCGGCCAGCGGCGCGGGTCACCGGTGAGCTGGATCGCTCCTCCGGTGGCGCCGTGATAGCTGCGATACATCGTGAGGATCTTGTGGCGTCCGGTGTGCAGTCGAGCCATTCGGATGGCGTTCTCGGTCGCCTCGGCACCGCCATTGGTGAAAAAGACCATGTCGAGATCTCCGGGCGCGCGTTCTGCAATCAGGCGGGCGGCTTCGCTTCGTGCATCGTTGGCGTGGAACGGAGCAATCGTGCACAGACGCGCTGCCTGCTCCTGAATCGCTGCCACGAGTTTGGGGTGTTGATGGCCGATGTTGACGTTCACCAACTGGCTCGAGAAATCGAGGTACCGCTTTCCATCCTCGTCCCAGAACCAACTGCCTTCCGCCCCGGCGACGACGACCGGATTGATCATTCCTTGGGCGGACCAGGAGTGAAAGACATGAGATCGGTCGTTGGCAAGGGCGTCGGAAGGACGAGTTTCGAGAGCAGTCATGGATACAGACTATTCGTTGACACCTGGGGTCGTTCGTACGCGAGGTGTGGACACGGGTTTCGCGATCGAACCACCGTGCCGCGTCCGGGCTCCGATGGGGGGCCGATCGCCGATGCACGACTACCGTCGAGCGCATGGGTGAAATGATTTCGTTCGCGTCCAATGGGGGAATGTGCGAGGGGTACCTGGCCGATGGAGGAGGACCAGGGGTGATCGTCATCCAGGAGTGGTGGGGCTTGGTGCCCCACATTCGAGACGTGGCGGATCGGTTCGCCGCGGAGGGATTCACGGCCCTCGCACCGGATCTGTACCACGGTCAGGCGTCGACGGAACCCGACGAAGCGGGCAAGTTGATGATGGGCCTCAACCTTGCCGGGGCTGCAAAGGACATGTCAGGGGCAGTGGACGCGCTCAGAGACAAGACCGGAAAGAGCGACATCGGTGTCGTCGGTTTCTGCATGGGAGGAGGCCTCGCGCTGGTGTTGGCATGTCAGCGTTCCGATGCTGTTGCAGCCGTCGCTCCGTATTACGGAGTCATTCCCTGGCCGACTGCACAGCCGTCATGGACGGACCTTCGAGCGCGCGTCGTCGGGGAATACGCCGAATTGGACGATTTCGCCTCACCGGATGCGGTCCACAATCTCGAGAATCAGTTGCGCAGTCTCGGCAAGGAGGCAACGCTCAACATCCATCCGGGATGTCATCATGCGTTCTTCAACGACTCGCGTCCCGAGGTCTACGATCGAAATGCCTCGGACGTCGCGTTCGCTCGAACTGTCGACTTGTTCCGAACGACTCTGTGAGCCGCCACCATCAGGTGAGTTCGTCGATCGCTCTCTGAACGGCGAGGACGCGGCGAGCGTTGTCGACGTGCAAGTTTTCGATCATGCGACCGTCGACGGTGATCACTCCGCGTCCTTCAGCTGAGGCTTCTTCGAATGCCGCGATCACACGTTGGGCATGGTCGACTTCGTCCGCTGTCGGAGCCCATACATCGTTCGCAATCTCGACTTGAGACGGGTGGATCAACGTCTTGCCGTCGAAACCCATCGCCGCTCCTTGGGAGCATTCGGCACGGAAAGCGTCGAGGTCCTTCACGTCGTTGAACACTCCGTCGAGGATCACCTTGTCCGATTCGCGAGCGGCCAGAAGTGCCGTGGCGAGGTGCGGAACGAGCGGTGTCCGACCGGGGATCTGCGTGGCCCGCAATTCCTTCGCGAGGTCGTTGGTGCCCATCACGAGAGTTGCCACTCGGGGGTGCGCGGCAATCTCGCGGACATCGAAGATCGCAGTCGGAGTCTCGATCATCGCCCAGATCATCAGCGAATCAGGAGCACCAGCCCGTGCGAGCACGGCACTGACGGCGTCGACTTCTGCGACCGAATTGATCTTCGGGATGACGACCGCAGCAACACCGGACGTGGCAGCCGCGGTGATGTCGTCGGAACCCCATTGCGTCGACAGCGCATTGCAGCGGATGGTGATCTCACGGCGCCCGTATTCACCGCTCCGTGCTGCTGTTGCAGCGTTGGCGCGTGCCTCGGTTTTGGCGTCGGGTGCAACTGCATCCTCGAGGTCGAAGATCAGACAGTCCGCCGGGATCGACTTTGCTTTGTCGAGGGCACGCTCATTGGCTGCTGGCATGTAGAGGACGGATCGGCGGGGACGCAGATCGGACATGGTGATTCCTTTCAGAGGACGTTTTCGCAGCGGTCAGAATCCGTAGGCGGCGGCAAGTTCCGAGTCGCGAGAGGCGAGTTCTTTGGCAAGTTCCACAACGACTCGGCACTGCTTCACCGAGGCATCGTCTTCCATCTTGCCGTCGAGCATGATCGCTCCGGTTCCGTCTCCCATCGCTTCGATGACACGCATTGCATGTGCGACGTCCGATGGGCGGGGGCTGAACACTCGTCGAGCGATGTCGATCTGCGCTGGGTGGAGCGACCAGGCGCCGA
>JBDLRO010000032.1:0-8418 GCA_039800025.1 Actinomycetota bacterium
AAAGTGTGTACGCGCAGACGAAAGCAATCGTCGAAGACGTCCTGCGCTGGTACGGCGCGACGCACGGATTGCATTCGGTGTCCCTGCGCTATTTCAACGCTGCAGGAGCGAGTAGCGATGGAGTCATCGGCGAGGATTGGACGTACTCGCAGAACCTGATTCCTGTGGTGATGAAGGCAGCTCTCGGTGTGACCGGTCCCCTCGAGGTGTACGGCGACGATTACCCAACCGCAGATGGAACCTGCATTCGCGATTACATCCACGTCGAGGACCTCGCCGATGCCCATGTGCGGGCTCTCGACTTCACCGGCCGCAGTGATGAACCGGTCAGCGTTGCTGTCAATGCCGGCACCGGACAGGGAACGAGCGTGCTCGAGGTGATTCGCCTGACCGAGGAATGTTCCGGCCGAACTGTTCCCTATCGCGTCGTCGATCGCCGCATGGGAGACCCCGTCACGACTTTCGCCGACGTGCGGACTGCCTCGTCACTCCTCGGTTGGAGTGCATCACGCTCGATGCGAGAGGTGATCGCCTCGGCATGGGCATGGCACGAGAAGTCTCTCTCGAGCGATTCGAATCACACGTCGTAGACGACCACGACTGGCGCGTGATCCGACCACCGCTCGGCATACGACGGGGCTCGGTCGACAGCGGCCCCGGAGGCCTTCTTCGCCAGTCCGGGAGAGGCGATGTGGTAGTCGATGCGCCAGCCGGCATCGTTGTCGAAGGCCTTCCCTCGCCACGACCACCAGGAATACGGTCCAGGTCCGTCTCCGCTCAACCGTCGACCGACATCCACCCATCCGAGTTCGTCGAACATCTGGTCGAACCAGGCTCGCTCCTCGGGAAGAAACCCGGCGCTCTTGAGGTTGCCCTTCCAGTTCTTGAGATCGACTTCACGATGGGCGACGTTCAGGTCTCCAGTGAGGAGGACATGGCGACCACCCGCGCGCAGTTCTTCCATGCGCTCGATCATCGCCTCGAAGAAAGCGTGCTTCTCCTTCATCCTCTCGGGTGACTCGGCATCGCCGGTGTGCACATATGCCGAGATGATCGTCAGGCCTTTGCGATCAGCGGTCGCGATGTCGGCTTGTACCCATCGACCCGTGAAATCGTGTTTCTTGTGCTGAGCGCCAGTCTTCCACGCAGTGATCGGCTTCTTGCTGACGACGGCGACTCCAGCGCGACCTTTGTGAACGCTTTCGGCGTGAGCCACGCTCCAGTCGTCGCCGAAGGTGCTGGTGATCAGCTCGCCAACCAACGCATCGGGAGCACGCACTTCCTGCATGGTGATGACGTCAGGATTGCGCTCGGCGATCCACTTGTGCATCCCATTCTTGAGGGCAGCTCGGATGCCATTGACGTTGACCGATGCGATGGTGAGGCTCACGTTCCGATCGTCCCACATCCTGTGGACCCCCTGCCAGACGTTCGAAGCCGCAGTTCTCGAATGGACGGGCGTCACATCGAGAGGATTATGGTCGGCGCATGACTCTCGAACTGATTCCTCTGTGCGTTGCAACGGTCTCGTTTGCCGAGCCGATCAATGTGTCGTCATCGCTCATGATCGGCGAAGTCACTGCCATGGAGGTGGTCGGCGAGCGAATCACAGCTTCGCTCAAGGGCCGCGCTGCAGCCGATTGGCTGCAGATCTCACCGAGTGGATTCGGCACACTCGATGTCAAGGTCACGCTGGAGACGAATGACGGTGCCCTGATACATGCGACGTATTCGGGTCGTCTGCAATTCGACACAGGGACCGTGTACGCGGCTCCCTTGTTCCACACCGGCGACGAGCGGTACGCGTGGTTGAACCGCATTCAGGCGGTGTCCAAGGGGACATTCTCCGATGGCAAGCTCATCTACGAGATGTTCGAGCTGCGCTGAAGTCATCGATCACGTTGTCAGCGGAGACACAATGACCTCTCGTCGTTTCCCCCGTCCGAGGGACTTCGCGGAGCTCCTTCGATTCCAGCGCCCGACGTTGAACAGAAATCGCGCGCGTCTCGCACGCGCCCACACGATCGGGGACCTCCGAGCGATCGCACGACGCGTCACTCCGAAGGCGCCGTTCGACTACGCCGATGGCGCGGCGGAGAAGGAACTCTCCCTCGTACGTGCCCGACAGGCTTTCGAAGATGTCGAGTTCCACCCGTCGATCCTGCGCGATGTGTCCGACATCGATACATCGGTCGAGGTTGCGGGAGGGCGGTCGGCGCTTCCCTTCGGAATCGCACCGACTGGCTTCACGAGAATGATGCACACCGAAGGTGAGCGTGCAGGTGCCTCAGCAGCGGGGGCAGCAGGAATACCGTTCTCTCTCTCGACCGTCGGCACGGCGACGCCGGAGGAGGTTGCTCAGGCGAATCCGGACGGTCGGAACTGGTTCCAGCTCTACATGTGGAAGGACCGAGACCGTTCGATCGACGTCCTCGATCGGGCCGCCACCGCAGGGTTCGACACTTTGCTCGTCACCGTGGACGTTCCGGTGGCCGGCGCGCGTCTGCGCGATCGGTACAACGGTCTCACCATTCCACCGACGCTCACCGGTCGAACGATTCTGAATGCGATCCCGAAAGTTCGGTGGTGGTTCGACTTCTTGACGACGGATCCCATTGCGTTTTCGACGTTCTCCGAATTCGACGGAACCGTCGCAGAGTTGCTCGACAGCATGTTCGACCCATCGGTCGAATACGCAGATCTCGAATGGATTTGCGATCGCTGGCCGGGAAAAGTCGCTGTGAAGGGTGTGCAGACTCTCGATGACGCTCGTCGATGTGCAGATGTCGGAGTCGATGCAGTCGTTCTGTCCAATCATGGAGGCAGGCAGCTCGATCGAGCGCCCGTGCCTCTCCACCTTCTTCCTTCCGTTCGCCGTGAACTTCCTCGCGATGTCGATGTCTGGTTGGACACGGGCATCATGTCCGGCGCCGACGTGGTGGCCGCCCACGCATTGGGAGCGGGGTTCACACTTGTGGGCCGTGCCTATCTCTACGGTCTGATGGCAGGTGGAAGAGCCGGCGTGGACAGAACCATCCAGATCCTGTCCGAGGAGATCGTTCGCACCATGAAGTTGTTGGGCGTGAGAACCGTGGCCGAACTCGAACCACGTCACGTGACTCTTCTCAGACGACTCGTGCCGTTCTCCGATGCCCGCTGATCGGTTTCAGCTCAGGAGCTCGCGTATTCCTTGAAAGCAGCGAGAGCTCGAGGTCCGTACACCGTTGCCGGACCTCCAGTCATCAGGACAGCGACACCGATCGCTTCGGCAACTTCGGCCTCTGTCGCGTTCTGCTTGGCCGCCCCCCGGGCGTGTGACGAGATACAGCCATCGCATCGATCACTGACTGCGATGGCGAGCGCGATCAACTCTTTCGTCTTTGAGTCGAGAGCACCAGGCTTCATTACGGCGCCGTGGAGATCGCCAAAAGCTTTCATCACTTCAGGAATCTGATGACGCAAATCCCGTGCCAGGGGAACGAGTGCGTTCATCACACCTGTTCCATGGCTCTGCGAGAGATGCGGTTCGTCATGTGTGGCGTCGCTCATGAGAACGAGTATGTCCTGCGCGGGCTGCTGAGATACCGAGATGGTGAAATAATCGACCAATGTCACGAATGAATCGCGATCTCACATTTCTCAGCGGCCCGAGATTGAGACGCAGGGAATTGCGAACCTTGTTGCGTGTGACGAGGGAAATGCTGTCTGGCTTCCGACACCTCCATTTCGCCGGTCCGTGTGTCACCGTCTTCGGTTCCGCGCGGCTCCGTGAAAGCGACGCCGAATACGAGTTGGCACGTCAGATGGGTGCAGCCATCAGCCGATTGGGATTGACCGTCATGACGGGAGGCGGTCCTGGAATCATGGAAGCCGCGAATCGAGGGGCAAGAGAGGCCGGCGGTCAGAGCATCGGCTGCAACATCCAATTGCCGGAGGAGCAGTTCCCCAATGACTATCTCGACATCAGCATCGACTTCCAGTACTTCTTCGTTCGCAAGATGATGATGGTCAAGTACTCCTACGCATTCGTCGTGATGCCCGGTGGCTTCGGAACCGTTGACGAATTGTTCGAAGCCCTGACTCTCATCCAGACCGCGAAGATTTCGAATTTCCCGGTCGTTCTCATGGGAAGTTCGTTCTGGTCCCCACTTCAGAGCCAGCTCGATCACATGGTGTCCAATCGAATGATCCACCCCGAAGACCTCGAACTCTTGTGCGTGACCGATGACGTCGAAGCAGCAATCGGACACATCGAGAAGTGTGCGGTCGAAAAGTTTCGGCTCCACAAGCGGCTTCGACCTTTGAGAGTCCTGGGGGAAGGCGTTCTCCAGAGTTGAAAGCTCTTTGGCTGGGGGTGGCCAAAGTGCCTCGGCCGGCCATCGGTAGGCTCGCAGTGTGTTGAAGTTGCGGTCGGACTCGATAGCCGACACGAAGGCGATCGCTGCTGGAATCGCTCGACTGTCGCGCATCGATGACGTCATCTTGCTCGAGGGCGAAATGGGAGCGGGGAAGACCGTCTTCGCTCAAGGCTTCGGCGAGGCCCTGGGCGTGGATGAACCGGTGACAAGTCCCACGTTCAATCTGGTACACACCTATGACACCGGACGAATCGTTCTGCACCATGCAGATCTGTATCGCCTCGACCGAACAGCAGAAGTGAGCGATCTCGCACTCGGCGAACTCGTCGAAGGGGACGGTGTATTGCTGATCGAGTGGGGAGAAGCTGCAGCTGACATCCTCGTCGATCATCTCGACGTTCATCTCGAACCTGCCTTCCGGACGGAGGGCGAGTCCCCCGAAGACGAACGCGCGATCACCGTGACCGCTCATGGAGACTCCTGGACGCATCGGTGGCCGAAGCTCGAATCAGCACTTCAACCGTGGGTCTTCTCGGCAGAATCGTGATGTGGAATCGTGATGCCTGATCGTGATGACTGGTCATGACGGAGTCGTCGTGTTGATTCTCGGGATCGAGACCGCCACTGAGCGGATCGGAGTCGCTGTCATCGGCTCCGACGGCGTGGTCGCTGCATTCGAAGCGACACGAGGTCGGCATCACGCCGAGATCGTGATGCCCGCCATCGAGTTCGTCTGCCGCAACGGCGGAGTCTCCGTGGACGAACTGTCCGCGATCGCAGTGGACATCGGACCTGGACTCTTCACCGGAATGCGTGTCGGATTGGCAACGGGTCAGGCGATGGCCCAAGCGCTGGATGTACCGATGGTCGCCGTGACGAGTCTCGAAACCCTCGCCTACTCCGTGCGCCACACCGATGCCGTCATCGCGTCCGTCGTCGATGCACGCAAGGGACAGGTCTTCTTCGGATTCCATCACGCAACCGGCGACGGGGTCGTCTCAGCTGGTGAATCGCGAGCAGGAAGCGTTGCCGACCTGATCGCAGCGATCGAGGATCGAGGTCAACGGGCTCTCTGCGTCGGCGATGGAACCGTGCGATACCGGGAAGATCTCGCGGGTCACACCTTGATCGACATTGCCGATCGTCATCACGCATATCCGAGTGTGCACAACGTGGCCATCATTGCCATGCGGCGTGCCTTGCGAGAGCAGTGGTCGAGCCCAACCGATATTCGGGCGATGTATCTGCGAGCTCCCGACGCCGAAATCAACTGGTCGACGAGGGACAGTTCGCCCCCGGCGGTGGTTCAGCCATGAATCGCAGTCTTCTCGGTTCAGTGGGGCTCGTCGGGAGACGTCGCGCCCAGCAGGGCATCCAGCAAGGCGATCAACAGGGCAGTTTCTCGATCGAGCCAATGCGCCGTCGGCACGTGCGGGCGATCCTCGACATCGAAGATCAGGTGTATCCGAAACCGTGGACGTCGGGTGTGTTCACGAGCGAGATCGAGCAGGTTCGTTCCGGAAGCCGCTACTACGTGATCGGCGTCGTGGGTACTCACCTCGTCGGATACGGAGGTCTGTTGTTCGCAGCCGACGAAGCCCACGTGACGAACATTGCCGTCGATCCGAACAGGCGCCGTGAAGGGTTTGCTCGACGAATTCTCGGTCATCTCGCCGAGACGGCGATCGAGCGGGGTGCTCAGGCGTTGACACTCGAGGTGCGTGTCAGCAACGAGGCCGCGCTGGGTCTGTATCGCGAGTTCGGCTTCGCTCCTGCCGGAATCCGCCAGCGCTACTACGAGAACTCCGAAGACGCGCTCGTGATGTGGGCTCACGACATTCAGGAACCCGACTTCGCGCGGCGTCTGCAACGTGCAAGGGGCGAGCAATCATGAATCGGATTCAGCCCATGGACCGGATTCGCGAATTCGACGAGTCGACCGTGGTCCTGGCGATCGAAACCAGTTGCGACGAGACGGCCGCAGCAGTCGTCATGGGCGGAACGGACGTCTTGTCGAGCGTCGTCAGTTCTCAGATCGATCTGCATGCGCGGTTCGGCGGGGTCGTTCCCGAGATCGCGAGCCGAGCCCATGTGGAGATCCTGCCGAACGTGATCGATCAGGCGATTGCCGAGGCTGGTATCGATGCGTCGCGCATCGATGCAGTCGCCGCGACCCATGGACCCGGTCTGATCGGAGCACTTCTCGTCGGCGTTTCTGCGGCCAAGGCATTGGCATTCACATGGGATGTTCCCTACATCGGCGTCAACCACCTCGAAGCCCATCTCTATGCAGGGCTTCTCGAGGACTCGTCGCTCGAATTTCCTCTCGTGGTTCTGCTCGTGTCCGGCGGTCACACCATGTTGATCGAGATGAGCGACATCGGGCGCTACCGACTGCTCGGTCGCACCATCGACGATGCTGCCGGCGAGGCATTCGACAAGGTGGCTCGATTTCTCGGGCTCGGGTATCCGGGAGGTCCCGCAATCGATCGACTCGCCGGCGAAGGCGATCCCGCGTCCATCGAATTCCCTCGGGCGATGCTCAACGAAGGACTCGACTTCAGCTTCAGCGGACTCAAGACATCGGTCATCAATTATGTGCGCAAGCACCCCGAAGCCTCGACAGCCGACATTTCAGCATCGTTTCAGACCGCTGTCGTGGACGTACTCGTGGCGAAATCGATTCGAGCTGCTCGCAGTGTCGACGCACGCGGACTCGTGCTCGGTGGAGGTGTCGCCGCCAACTCGCTTCTTCGCACCCGATTCGCTGCTGCGTGTGACGATCTCGGCATTCGGTGCTCGTTGCCGAGTCGAGCAATGTGCACCGACAATGCTGCAATGATCGGATCCGCTGCGTGGTACCGGTTGCGATCCGATGGTGCGACGCCCCTCGACACAGGTGCTTTCCCGAATCTGCGCCTTCGGACCATCGACGACGTGATGGCAACCTGATGTCTCTTCGAGTGCAACCATTGCGAATCGGCCCCATCGAGATTCCCTCACCGGTCGTCCTGGCCCCGATGGCTGGGGTGACCAATGCGCCATTTCGGTCACTCTGCAGGGAGTTCGCGCCCGGCCTGGTGTACGTCAACGAGATGGTGATGGCGACAGCCCTCGTCCATGGAAGTGCCAAGACCTCCAAGATGGTGGAATTCGCTGCCGATGAATCACCGCGCAGCCTGCAGCTCTACGGCAGCGATCCCGTGATGTTGGCTCGCGCGGTGACGCATCTTGCGGCCGCTGGTGCGGTCGATCACATCGACATGAACTTCGGATGTCCGGTTGCCAAAGTGACCCGCAAGGGCGGCGGCGCTGCGGTGCCCGGAAAGCCCCGTTTGCTGCGAGCCATCATGCGCGCTGCTGTTCGCGCGGCCGAACCGTATGGCATTCCGGTGACCGCGAAGTTCCGGATCGGGATCGACGAAGATCTGATCACTCATCTCACGACGGGAAGGATCGCCGAAGAAGAGGGCATCGCTGCCATTGCCCTTCACGCACGAACTGCCGAACAGCACTACAGCGGTCAGGCTCGTTGGGAGGCGATTGCCGAGTTGAAGAGTTCTGTGACGTCGATTCCGGTGCTCGGAAACGGCGACATCTGGACGGCCCACGATGCCGTGGCGATGATGGAGCAGACCGGCTGTGACGGTGTCGTCATCGGTCGCGGGTGTCTCGGACGACCATGGCTGTTCGGTGACCTGGTTGCCGCCCTCGAAGGTCGCGAGGTCACAGCCCCGCGCAACCTCGGCTTCGTCGTCGATGTGATGAAGAGACATGTGCGCGCTCTCGTGGACCACTTCGGGCCCGATACTCGACCGATTGAACGTCACGACGGGGAATCCTCGAGAGGAGTCCGCGATTTCCGCAAGCACGTGTCGTGGTATCTGACCGGCTATCCCGTGGGTGGAGAGATCCGTCATCAGCTGGCCACGGCTCACAAGGTCGATGACATCGATGCTCTGCTCGATGGCATGATCGAGCGCTATGGAGCCGATCTGACCATCGTCACCGGAGGAGAGGCGCTTCGACGTGGAAAGGGAGGCGGACCCATCAAGGTCGC
>JBDLRO010000033.1:0-9760 GCA_039800025.1 Actinomycetota bacterium
ATGGCTCGATTCGCTCGATGCCGTGATCGAGGTTCATGGCAAAGTGCGAGCCCGCTACCTCTTGTCACGACTTCTCGAGAAAGCCCAAGAGAGCCAGGTCAGTTTTCCGGCCACCGTCAGCACCCCGTATGTCAATACGATCCCGCGTGAATTCGAGCCATGGTTCCCTGGCGACGAACACATCGAACGACGCATCCGCGCGTACATCCGTTGGAACGCCGCGGCGATGGTCGTTCGTGCCAACAAGTTGGCTGACGGGATCGGCGGCCACCTGTCGACGTTCGCGAGCTCGGCGAGTTTGTACGAGATCGGCTTCAACCACTTCTTCCGCGGCAAGGACGATGGCAACGCGGGCGACCACATCTACATCCAGGGTCATGCTGCCCCCGGTATCTACGCACGAGCCTTCCTCGAAGGACGACTGACCGAGGACGACCTCGACCACTTCCGCCGCGAAATCGGTCGAGGTGGCAGGGGCTTGTCGAGCTATCCGCACCCGCGCCTCATGCCGGACTTCTGGGAACATCCGACCGTGAGCATGGGTCTCGGGCCGATCACCGCGATCTACCAAGCACGTTTCAATCGGTACATGCTCAATCGGCAACTCGACGACACGAACGCGAGCCGAGTCTGGGCATTCCTCGGCGATGGCGAAACCGATGAGCCCGAGACTCTCGGCGCCCTGAGCCTCGCTTCGCGAGAACATCTGGACAATCTGATCTTCGTCGTCAACTGCAACCTGCAACGGCTCGATGGTCCCGTGCGCGGCAATGGCAAGATCATCCAAGAGCTGGAAGCTGTGTTCCGCGGTGCGGGTTGGAACGTGATCAAGGTGATCTGGGGATCCAAATGGGACCCTCTGCTCGCACAAGACAAGGACGGCGTCCTGCTCAATCAGATGAACACGACCGTCGACGGCGAATTCCAGCGCTATTCGGTCGAGTCGGGCAACTACATCCGTGAGAATTTCTTCGGTCCGGATCCGCGACTTCGCCAGATGGTGTCTCATCTCGCCGACGAAGACTTGAGAAACCTTCCCCGCGGCGGACACGACTACCGCAAGCTGTACGCGGCGTACAGCGCTGCAGTTCAGAACCTCGGCAGCGGTCGACCGACGGCAATTCTCTGCAAGACGATCAAAGGCTGGACTCTCGGTCCCGAAATCGAGGGGCGCAACGCGACACATCAGATCAAGAAGATGACAGCAAACCAATTGAAGTCGCTGCGTGACCGCCTGCATCTTCACGACGAGATTCCCGACTCCGCGTTCGAAGGTGATCTCCCGCCGTATTACCGACCGAGTGCCGGCTCCATCGAGTACCAGTACCTTCTCGAACGTCGCCGGGCGCTCGCCGGTTTCATCCCGACTCGTTCGGTTCGAGTGCGCCGTCCGATCGAACTTCCGTCTCCGAAGTGTTTTGCCGAGTTCGATGCTGGTTCAGCAGGTCAGGCAGTGAGTACGACGATGAGCTTCACTCGCCTGCTGCGCAATCTCGCACGTGACGACGCATTCGGATCGCGGGTTGTGCCGATCATCCCCGATGAGGCCAGAACGTTCGGCATGGACTCACTCTTTCCGGAGTTGAAGATCTACGCCTCTCAGGGCCAGAAGTACGAACCGGTCGATCACGAGATGCTCCTGTCGTACACCGAGTCTTCCGATGGGCAGATTCTCGAAGAGGGAATCACCGAGGCCGGGTCGATGAGCAGCTTCATCGCGTCCGGCACGTCGTACGCAACGCGCGGGGTGCCGACCGTTCCCTTCTACACGTTCTATTCGATGTTCGGCTTTCAGCGCGTCGGCGACCTCATCTGGCAGGCGGCCGACAGTCGAACGCGTGGCTTCCTTCTCGGAGCGACGGCTGGTCGAACGACATTGTCCGGCGAAGGCCTCCAGCACCAGGACGGCCACAGTCTCGTTCTCGCGTCGACAGTTCCTGCCTGCCAGTCGTACGACCCGGCCTTCGCCTACGAAGTAGCTGCGATCGTGAAACACGGACTCGATCGCATGTACGGCGGAACTGTGGGACCCAATGGTGAAACCGACCCCGACGTGTTCTACTACCTCACTTTGTACAACGAGAACTACGTCATGCCTTCTCGACCCGATGGGGTGACCGATGCCGACATCGTCTCCGGGCTCTATCGATGGAGGACGGTACAAGGAAACGGCAGCTCGACTCTCAGTGCAACTCTTCTCTTCAGCGGTTCGTCTCACGGTGCCGTCGACAGAGCAGCTGAAATCCTCGCCACGAAACATGGGGTCAACGTCGATGTGTGGTCTGCGACGTCGTACAAGACACTCCGCGAAGAAGCTCTCGCAGTCGAACGATCGAACCGCCTCCATCCCGACAGGGAATCCGCTCGTCCCCGCGTGACACGGCAACTCGACGGCGGTGACGGTCCGATCGTCGCGGTATCGGACTTCATGAGGGCTGTCCCCGAGCAGATCGCTCGATTCGTCCCGAGTCGCCGCTTCATGCCGCTCGGCACGGACGGCATGGGGCGAAGCGATACTCGCGAAGCTCTGCGAAAGCACTTCGAGATCGATGCCGAACACATCGTCGTCGCCGTGCTGGCAGAGCTCGGCCGAGATGGCAAGGTCGCGATGTCGACCGTCGGAGATGCGATTCGTGATTTCGGGATCGATCCGTCGGCGATCGATCCCTATCTCGTCTGAGAGCCGACTTTCAGGGATTCGACGAGGTCGCGCACACTCCGGTCGAACACTTCCGGGGCGAAGTCTCGTGCCCTTTCCCGAGCAGCGCTCGACATCGAACTTCGCAGTTCCGAGTCGCCCATCAAGCGGCGCGTGAGCTGCGCGAGTTGTTCGAGTGTGTGCCAATGAAAGCCGTCGACGCCGTGTCGCACGATTTCTGCCGGTCCGCCGGCACCAAAGACCAGTGGCACTGCGCCAGCGGCCATTGCCTCGACAACGGAGATGCCGAAGTGCTCGAGGCGATCGGGATGAGCGAGTTCGTCCTCGTCGTAGCCAGTCGCATGCCAGTAGATCGACGCGCCCGCCAGAGTTCGGTCGACGACTTCCTTGTCGACGTTCACGAACACCTCGACGGGAAGCTCGACTGCGGCACGACGGATGCGCATGACGTAATCACGGCTCCTGGCGTCGGCTCCGCCAATCAGAGTCAGGCGCCAGTCATCGACGCCCAGATGCGAACGCGCCATGTCCGCGAACGCAGTCAGAAGTTCCAACTGCTTCTTCGAATGCCCGTGGATCGGATCGAAGAACCTTCCCACACATGCGATCAGGTGGGACTTCTCGGACTCGCTCACGTGTGAATGAACCGGAGGATGGATGATCACACTGTCGCGATTCCAAATCTTGTCGATCCAACGTTCGGTGTACCGCGAATTGGCGATGAAGGTCGTGTAGGAAGACACCCACGAATCGTCGATCAGGCTTTCGCGAAACACGCGCTCTGCCGTCTGCAGCTTCGAGGTCTTGAAAGGCGTCTTCGCTGCGAGACGAACGAGTCGAAGCGAATTCTCGAGCGCGACCTTCTTGGTTCGTGGCACCAACTTGCGTGGAAAGTGGACGTAGTAGAGGCCGATCGCGGCCCTGTTGACGACTCTGCTCGAATACGTACAGTTGATGAACAGGTCGTAATCGCGGCTCGCATGTGAGGCTTCGACATCGTCGCTCACTTCTCGCCACGCGAATTCGGAGATGTCCACTCCGAGGCGATCCTTGAATTCATCGGCATCTGGTCGATTCGGGCCGAGAAGCGTCACCTCATGGCTCGCACTCATCACTCGGGCCAGTTCACCAGCGACAACTTCTCCGCCGCCATAGGTGTCCCAGAAAAGGTTGTACACACCGACCGTTCGCCGACCGTTCATTGCGAAATGGTCCTGGTCGTGACGAGAGTCGATGTCCGAAACGATCTCCGAGACGACGTCTCCAGGCTCGTCGAATACCGGAACCGGCACGACCTTCTCCACGGCCAATTCGAAGACCCGTCGACGGCTGATTCGAGAACGCAGCGTCAAACGATGCCGGATCGCGCTCGGCAACAGTGAGAAGTACGACAACAAGACCTTCTTGCGCAGGCTCGCTTCTCGCAAACGAGGAGGGCTCAACCTGAGAAGTGGTGTGAAGACATCGGCGATGACGGTGCGCCACGCACGTTGGAGCTCCCCACCGATCGCTTGAAGGGCGATCCGTCGTGGAGCGTTCTTCGTCAAGACGAGAAGCCGGTTCCGTGCAACTTGGAACTTGAACAAGTCACTTCCGGCCACCGAGGACTGGGCATGTCGATGTCGGACGATTGCGTTGGGCGTGTAGAGATATCTCCAACCCCGAAGCCTGCCGCGCCACGACAGATCCGTGTCTTCGTAGTAGAGAAAGAACGACTCGTCGAAGAGGCCGACGTCATCGAGGTATTCCTTGCGCAGGAGGACTGCTCCTCCGCACCACGCAAACACCTCTGCTGGTTCGTCGAACTGCCCCACATCCCGCTGCAGGAAGCCTCGATCGCCGGCAGAACCACCGATGTACAACTCCGAGCCGACGTTGTTGACGACATCGAAGACGTCCGAACCGATGCGGACATCCACCCAGTGCCCCTCTGGTAGAGATCCGCGAGCGGAAGGTTCGACCCGGAATTCGACTTCATCGACATCCGTGCGCAGGTGAACGAGACCCGGCTCATCGGACTCGAGTCGCATCGACACGACATGAGGGTCATCGGTGATGGGCTCACCGCGGACCACGCGCACTCTGCCTCCGAGTCGAGTCGTGTGCGCCACTTCATGCGTCGGCAAAGCCGAGTCACCAAGGGGCGTGAATCCTTCGTCGAACACGAACGAATCATCCCGACGCTCTCCGTCGATTCGCACCGCTGTGACGCGAACAGAGGCAATCGAGTTGGACGGGCCATCGGTCATGAGTCCCGACATCTCCACCTCGGAGTAGCGGTCATGGAAGAGCATCTTGGGCGACGCTGCTCCGACGTCTCGAGTGAGTGGTATGGCCAGTTCGGTCAGCCAATTGGCGGACACCGTGGCGTCGTTGTTGACGAGAGCCAGGAGATCGAACGGAGAAAGAAGTTCACCGCTGGTGCATCGAGTGCTCCGAATACCGAGATTGCATCCTCCTGCGAATCCGAGGTTTCTCATCGGCTCGAGAATCCTCACCTGAGGAAACTCGAGGCGCACTCTCCCCACCACGTCATCCAAAGAACCATTGTCGACGAGTACGACTTCGAGACGATCCGACGGCCAATCCGACTCGAGGACGGACCGGATGCACTCGAGAGTCATGTCGACGCCGTCGTAAGCCAGAACGACGACTCGGACGAACAGTGTCGCTTGGTTCATGAAGGTTCAATCTAAACGACGACCCACGCACTACGACGGTGAATGACCACTGACTAGCGTGGGGCGGGTGCGGCTCAGTGCGAAGACTCTCGTCCCGGCCGGCCTTCGAAACGTGCTTCGCCCACTTGCACGACGCCTCCGTTTGGCTGAACCTCCAGGAGCTTGGGACCGGTCGACGAGAGCAGGACGACACCCGCACGGTGTCCGCTCCTCCCAACGACACGCGTGCAATGTCTGTGATTGGGTCGGTCCTTCGTTCGCAACGGCTTTCCACTGCGAGATGGCCACGTGTCCGCAATGCGGGAGCATCGCCCGAGATCGATTTCTCCTTCTGAGCTTCTTTTCACGAACTCCGCTTCGACGGGATCTGCGAATCCTCGAGACGAGCCCGCGACTCGGTGATGCCTATCGGCGAATGATGCGTCGGTCATTTTCGTACACGGCATGCGATTTCGATCTCTCTGCACATGAAGGTGACATTCGCATCGACCTCCAGGACATCGACCTGCCGGATGACTCGATCGACATCCTTCTGACACCTCATGTTCTCGAGCACGTTCCTGACACCACACGTGCCCTCGAAGAGATCTTCCGTGTGCTCGCGCCCGGCGGTCGGATGTACCTGCAGGTTCCTCTGTGTCGAGGCACGACATCCGTGCCGATCGAACCGGAGTTCCACGCCGACAACACACCAGTCTTCTTCAACTTCGGATGGGATCTCACGGATTCGATCCGGTCTGCTGGTTTCGACGTCACTGTTCTCGTGACGGAAGACTTCTCCGCCATGTTGAACGACCGCTCTCACCGACCGGGGCCAACCGAAGACGGCTTCGATGTCGCCACACTCTGGAGTGAGGTTCGCACGAACCAACTCGCCGTCCTCGCGGATCGCGCGCTCAGCGACCGGCTGGGAATCCTGCCCGGGCACCAGTTCGCCACATGGGAGTGCACGAAACCTGCTGGTTGAACACCCGCTTTCCGAGCACTCAGATGTTCGTTTCGAGAACGCCTTTCGATCCCGAAATGTGCCAATTCGATTCGAGGTGAACGACACCTGTGTCGAAGACTTTCAACTGGCGCACTTCGAACCGAATCCTCTTCTCCCAGTGGTCGTACGGATGGATCTCCGTGTGGTCGGTGATCGCAACTGAGAGGTCGTAGACACCTTCGAGCAGCGGGAGTCTCGGAAACTCGATGTCGACCCGGGCAGTGCCATCGATCAAACCGAGAGATCGACCATTGCGTCGCGTCGACGACCCCCACACCGGATGCCCGGCGAGCGTGTCGATTCGCGCAGTCACGACGACGTCCTGCAGGGGAACGCTGGCTTCCAATGCCAACGAGATGGTCATCGGATCCATGGAGGCGGGCACCGTCGTCGGATTGCCGGAGCCATCGAGGAGATGCACCTCCATGATGCGAATCTCGCCACTGCCCCATCGCTGACCGATGTCGCCCTCGACCCGTGTCGCCTCGTGACTCTGCCCCTGATACGCGGAGATGACGTCACCTGCCGGTCCGATGGTTCGCAACTCGCCGCGATCGATCCATGCGACGTTCTCGCACAATTGCTCGACTTGAGCCAGTCCGTGACTCACGAAGACGATCGTTCGACCATCGCGGCGGAATTGCTCGATTCGCTCGGCACTCTTGCGCTGAAAGTTCTCGTCTCCGACGGACAGAACTTCGTCGATCAACAGGACCTCCGGCTCGACATGTGCTGCAACTGCGAACCCGAGCCGTACGAACATTCCGGATGAATAGTTCTTCACGGGCGTGTCGATGAAGTGCTCGAGACCAGCGAACTCCACGATGTCGTCGAATCGATCGGTGATCTCCTTTCGCGTCAGACCGAGGATGGCGCCATTGAGAAAGACGTTCTCGCGCCCTGAGAGCTCTGGATGGAATCCAGCACCCAATTCGAGCAGAGCCGACACCCTGCCGCGAATCTTCACCGAACCTCTGTCGGGAGTGAGGATGCCGGAGAGGCATTTGAGCAGAGTGCTCTTTCCGGATCCGTTCGAACCGATGACTCCGAACGTCGTTCCCGTCGGGACTTCGAAGGACAGACCCTTGAGCGCCCAGAACTCTTCGTATCGAGCTCGACGTCCGCGCAGAATCGCGGCCTTCAAATATTGGTTGCGCTCATGGTAGAGACGGAAGTTCTTCCACAGGTCGGACACGACGACTGCAGGTTCGGACACGTCATCAACCCTAATCCAGTGAAGTCAGTAGGATTTCGCACATCATGAGTGCAGTTCTCCGCGTCTTTCATGCTCGAGAACTGTTGTGGAATCTGACTTTGCGCGAACTGCGCACGAAATATCGCCGTTCCTTTCTCGGATGGGCGTGGTCGATGCTCAATCCGCTTGCAACGGTTGCCATCTACGCGTTCGTCTTCGGTGTTCTGTTCGAATCGAACGTTCCTGCGGGCGACCCGAGCGGACTCAGCGGTTTCGCCTACTTCCTTCTCTGCGCACTGCTTCCGTGGAACTTCTTTTCACTGATCGCCAATCTCGGCATGTCATCGATCTCGGTGAACGCTGGTCTGGTGCGAAGAGTCGCTTTTCCCCGTGAAGTACTCGTCTTCAGCAATGTCCTTCATGCTTGTGTGCAATTCTCGATCGAACTCGGACTTCTCTGCGTCGTCCTGCTCATCGCCGGGAGCCCCGTTCTTCCGTGGCTGCCTTTCGTCGTGCTGACGAGCGTCTTGTTGGCGGTGTTCGCCTCCGGATTCGCCCTCGCACTCAGCACTCTGTCGGTCTTCTTTCGCGACATCACCTACTTGTGGACGATTTTCGTCCAAGTGTGGTTCTTCCTCACGCCTGTCGTCTACGCACCACAGTTGGTCGAGGATCGAGCGCCGGATTGGGTCCGCGCCATTCTCGAATTGAATCCCATGGGCGCATTCGTGACGACCTACCGAGATCTCCTGTACGACGCAACGTGGCCGTCTCTCGGCAACTCACTGACCATGGTCGTGGCTGCGACGGTGAGCATCATCGCCGGTTGGTACGTGTTCTTGAAGATGGGTCAACGCCTACCCGAAGAGGTGTGAGACGCCGCAGTCATCGAGCGACGATTAACCTCACTGTCGTCACAGAGGGAGTTGCATTTGACCAGTCGCCGATTTCGAGAGCAATCGAAAGTTGCCGATGAAGCCAGCGAGTCGGAGTTGGCCCACCAGAATCTTCTTGCGATCAATGCCGATTTGCGCCGACAGATCGCAATGCTCGAGAAGTCGACGTCGTTTCGACTCGGTCGTTCCATCTTTCGCATCCTGCAACCCTTCTTCACGCTGTTCGGGGTGAAGCGCTTCACTGCGAGAATCCCCGCGATCGAAATCGAGGCAACCTGGCCTCGGCTGAAGGGCTCCATCACCATTCACCAGCCGATCGCCGACCTGATCCCGGTGAAGGTCAGAAACGATGTCGAGGAATTGCTCGACGAGGCGATCGATCCCAAGGTCCTCCTGCAGGAATCGGAATCGGGGCCCTGGACGGGGAAGTTCGAATTCAGATATCCACTCGGATTCAGTCCCTTCGAATCGTCGAGTCTCATCGCAAGAGTCGGAATCGTCGAGGCACGCGGCGCGCGGAGCAGCGTCTCCGAATCGGCTCCGAATCGAAGATGCAAGCCCATCGAAATCGCCATGGATTCGATCACGACGATCATCGGCGACCCCGAGGCAGTTCGCACGAAGCTCGGCGACGTCGGCGCAATTGCCGTGCTCTCGACCTTTCGCAACGCCGACAGGACGTCAGCAACACCGAGCCGACTCGTTGCAGAACTGCGAGCTGCCGGATTTCTGATCGTCGCGGTCGACACTTCAGCGCGTCTGCCCGAGATCGATCTGGATTGCGATCTGCTCATTCACAGAAAGAACGTCGGTTGGGACTTCGCCTCCTGGATGAGCACACTCGCCATGTTTCCATGGCTCATGAACGAGTCGTCACGACTGCTCCTCATCAACGACAGCAACATCGGACCATTACGACCACTGTCCGAACTCTTCGAACGAGCTCGACAATTGGACGTGGATGCGTGGGGAATCACGGATTCGTGGGACATCAAGTACCACATCCAGAGTTACTTCCTGCACTTCAACGCCTCCGCTCTTCGGAGCGGACACCTCGCCGACTTCGTCGACTCGTTCTCGTTCCCATCCGTCAAGGAAAAGATCATCGGGTACGGCGAGATCGGCTTGTCGCAATTCCTCCTCGAACGCGGCATGCGCCTCGGCGTTCTCTTCCCGTACTCGAAACTCGCGCAGTCGTTCATGGACTCGTTCACCGAACGAGTGGACAGGGTTCTTCGATCTCCGGAGAACGCGTTCCAGTCCGAGCATGGTCTTCTCGGCGACAACGACGAGATGAATTTCCTTCTCGACACGATGGACCGTTTGCGAACATCGGCACCA
>JBDLRO010000034.1:0-3254 GCA_039800025.1 Actinomycetota bacterium
GCAGGAAGGACGTGCCCCGAGGTGCCTCCGCCGGCTACGACTGCAAAGCACGTCATCGAGGTCGGCGGGCAACGTTCATCAACAACCCGGCGCACACCATCGACACGATCAGCGATGTTCCACCGAAGGAGATGAACGGCAACGTGAGGCCCGTCACGGGCATGATCCCGACGACTCCGCCGATGTTGATCACGATCTGGATCAGGAACCAAGCAGCGATTCCTCCGGCGACGAGCATTCCGAATCGCGTGCGACAGGACAGAGCGACTTGGAGGCCGAAATAGATGAAGAAGGCGAACAGAGTCATCAGTCCGATGACTCCGAGAAATCCCATCTCCTCGGCCAGGATCGAGAAAATGAAGTCGCTGTGCGCCAACGGCACGTATCCCCATTTGCCGGTTCCTGCACCGATTCCGGTTCCCGTCAATCCCCCATTGGACAGACTGATCAGAGCCTGGAACACCTGGTAGCCGTCATGGTCACGGGTTCCAGCGATGTCCAAGAAGGATGTGAATCGAGCGAACTTGGTCGGGTTCTGCAACACGACGAGCAATCCGAGGCTCGCTGCTCCTCCCATCAAGTACACGAGAGGTCGAAGAGGCGCTCCGGCGAGAAACAGAACGGCCGCTGCGATTCCTGCCATCACGAGACTCGATCCGATGTCACTTTGAACGACAGCCAACCCTGCACCGGCTCCAGCTACAGCCAGGAATGGAACCATCGTTCGACGAAGGTCCCCCATCTCCTTCTCGCGGCGAGCCAACAAGTCCGCGCCATAGATCACGATGAACAGCTTCATGAATTCCGAAGGCTGGAAACTGTGATCGCTGATCCTGATCCAAGCTCGTGCACCGTTCACACTCACTCCGAGTCCAGGGAAGAACGCGAGCATCATGCCTCCGAGACCGAAGAGCGGAAGGACTCGTGCCACTTTGTGCAGCATTCCGAGCGGGAATCGATAGGCGATGTACAGACCAAGGGTTCCAACGAGGGCCCACACACTCTGGCGAGTGAAGTACTTCCAAGGCGAACCGCCGCGATGGAACGAAACGATCGAGGAAGCGGACAGAACCATGACGAGTCCGAAGAAGACGAGCACCAAGGTCACGGCACCGATGATGTAGAAGCCGAGAGGTTTGGGATCTCGAGTCACGTTCTCGAGATAGCGACTCCTCGGTCGACTCTCTCCGGAGCGAATCCGCTGAGCACGTTCATAGGCGGCCCGACGGCGAGATTCGATTTCCGGACCGACTGCGCGGCGACGGTGAGCGACTGCTGTCATGGGTGGTTCTCCTGTCCTCGAACTGTCATGGCGCCAACGTTCTCTGCTCGGTCGTCGACCGTGGGGCGATCTCCCTCACACATCGAGCAAAATCGTCTCCGCGCTCTGCGTAGCCCCCGTACTGATCGAGACTCGTGCACCCAGGCGACAGCAGGACCACGTCACCGGGTTCGGCGACGTCCGAGGCGCGCTCCACTGCTTCGCTCATGGAGTCCGCCATCGAGATCGCACATCGACCGTGGAAGACGCGTGCCAACTCTTCACGTGCCTCGCCGATCAAGACGACGCACCGCAAACGCTGGATCTCATCGGCCATCGCAGAGAGATCGAGATCCTTGTTTCGCCCTCCGGCTATGAGAACGATGCTGTCGAAACCTCGCATCGCGGTCAACGCGGCATGGGGAGTCGTCGCCTTCGAGTCGTCGAAGTAGCGCACACCCTCGTCCTCGACGACGAATTCGATGCGATGTTTGGGTCCGCGGAATTCGCTCAATGCCCGTGCAGCAGAATCGATGTCCGCGAGGCCCGCTTCCACTGCGAGAGCAGTCGCGGTCAACGCGTTGATGCGGTCGTGCGGCAGGGAACGAGAGAGGTCCGATACGTCGATGATCGGTCCCTGGGGGGCGATCAACCTCCCGGACTCGATCCGATAGTCCGCTGCATTCGACCCAACGGTCAACTGTCGGCACTCCAGGCTTCGGAGATGCTTCATCACGATCGGGTCGTCCTGGAAGCCAATTGCGGAATCGGTGGGCCGAACGTTCTTCCAGATCCGGGCTTTGGCGGCTTCGTACGTGGTCATCGACGAGTGCCAATCGAGATGGTCCGGCGCCAGGTTCAACCATGCCGATGCGCCGCAGCGAAACGAGTCGACGAAGGCCAACCGAAAGCTCGTGGCCTCGACGACGAACGAGTCGACATCCATGTCGAGAGCCTCGACGAAAGGTATCTCGGTGTTGCCGCATGCGACAGGACGCCGACCAGCTGCGACGAGAATCGATTCCGTCATCAGGACGGTCGTCGTCTTCCCATCCGTTCCTGTGACGGCGACGATGGGTCGTGCTCCACCGACTCGCTTCGACTCCCACTCGTACGCGAGGTCCAGTTCGCTTCGCAACGGGATTCCGCGTGCGCACGACTCTGCGATCAGCGGATGCGCTTCGGGAATTCCGGGAGCCGGTGCCACGAAGTCACACGATGAGACGAGAGCCCCGAGTTCGCCTCCTGCCGGTCGCTCGATGAGATCACACCCGAGTTTCGAGACGGCAGCAGCCTTTTGCGGATTCACGGAGTCGTCCACGACGATCGCGTCATAGCCGCGAGCGAGCAACGCCTTCAGCGTCGCCAATCCGGTGACGGCAACCCCGTAGACGAGCACCTTCTCGCTCATGGAAGCAACCTGCTCGCGGGGCCGCTGATTCGAGTGAAGTCGCCGATGAAGAGAGCCAGCGATGCTGCGACGCAGATTCCTCCAATGATCCAGAATCGAATGATCACAGTCGTCTCCGGCCAGCCGATGAGCTCGAAATGGTGGTGGATCGGCGTCATTCGGAAGAAGCGCTTCTTGCGACCTGATGCCTTGAAGATCGACATCTGCACGGCGACCGATCCCGCCTCCATCACGTTCACACCGCAGATCAAGGGAAGGAGGAGATGCGTGTTTGTCGACACAGCCAAGAGCCCGAGCGCCGCACCGATCCCAAGTGCTCCGACGTCACCCATGAAGATGCGCGCAGGAGCAGCGTTCCACCACAGGAATCCCCCACACGCCCCAGCGAATGCCGCTGAGAGGACAGCGAGGTCGAGCGGGTTGACGGTTCCCCCGAGGAACTCACCCTGGAACACCCCGTAGAAGGATGGATTACGAAATGACCAGTAGCCGATGATGGTGAAGGCCAGGAATCCGAAGAGTGCCGAGCCCGCTGCGAGACCGTCGAGGCCGTCGGTGACATTGACCGCGTTCGTGGTCGCC
>JBDLRO010000035.1:0-12835 GCA_039800025.1 Actinomycetota bacterium
TTCCGATCACCGTAGTGCGCTCAGGGTTCACTGCACTCATGATCGGGGGTCGTAACACTGCACGACTGACGCGAGCGTCCGGTCGTAGTCGTCGATTCGAACCGGATTGATTCCGAGAGTCGTGACCCCACTGGTGCGAAATTCATCCAACTTCGATGCGACGGACCGAGAGTCTCCGATCGCTGCGATATCGGCGACCAAGGAGCTCGATCCGAGTCCGGCCAGAACTTCTCCCGGCATCGGCCGTTCCAAATTCTCATAGCGGTCGACTTCTGCAATAAGACCCAGCTCGTCGTGGTAGCCACCGCGCTCCAAGATGTTTCGATAGAACGGCAATCGCAGATTGTGAGCGATCTGCTTCACGTACGTCTGCTTCAGGAGATCCTCGTCATCCGTGACCGAACACGGAATGGACGCAACGACGTCGAAGCCGTGCATCGACTTTCCCGCCCGCTCGCGGCCCTCCCGGACCGCAGGCATCACGACCTCGGCAATATAACGAGGAGTGCCGAGCCACACCATGACACCATCGGCAATTTCGCCGGCGAGTCGACACATCGCCGGAGAGAGTCCTCCGATGTGCAACGGAAATTCTGGAGTGGTGCCGACACCGACAAGCGGCATGTCTGAAGCCCACTTGTTGGCAGAAGGCAGGGGGGCGCCTGCCAACACCGCGCGCATGATGGCGAGGTACTCGCGCATTTCCTCGATCGGCTTGTCCATGGGATCACCATGCCATCGCTGCATGACGAGGCGATGACCAGATCCGAGACCGAGCATGGCACGACCACCCGACAATTCGGCCAGTGTCGCCGCTCCCTGAGCCATCGTGGTCGGCGTTCGCGTGTAGATCGGCACGACACCAACTCCGATTTGGATTCGTTCAGTGCTCACTGCCGCAGCACCCAACATCGTGAGGGCTTCCTGGCCGTTCACATGGGTGGCGAAAGCAGCATCGAATCCGAGATCCTCCGCGAATCGAAATCGACGGACGGCCTCGCGTGCTCCCGGAGGTCTCAGGAGGAACGCACCGAGTCGAGTCTTCATGTCAATTCCCCTGTTCCACGGCGGGATGCGACTGGCCATACTTCTCGGCGAAGACGAGTTGATCGAGCGGCATGCGGTTCAACTCCTTCGGGAAAGCTTCCTCTGGGTACCCGACGAGGATGTGACTCGCGCACATCACGTCATCGGGGAGACCGAGTAGTTCAGCGACTTGCTGCTCGCGCTCGGTCAGGAGAGTGGTGATGCAAGATCCGACTCCGAGAGAGCGCAATGCGATACAGAAGTTCTGGATCATCGGGTACACAGACGAACCACCGATCATGTTGGGACCGTCAGGACCGCTCATGTGAGCGTGCATATCGGTCTTTTGCACCGTCGCCACGACGAGAACCGGCGAATCAGCGAAGTTATCCGCCATGTGGTTCGCAGCGGCGATTGCCGGACCGAGCTGCCTCGAGAGCTGCCAGTATCACGTCGTTCGAGACATCCCTCTGCGACTGGTACCGCGTGGATCCAGTCGTTCGCAGGGCTCGCAGAACAGGCTCGGCTTGTGCGAACTGCGATGTATTCGACTCATTCATCACTTCCCCCATTTCTGAGGAAAATCTAACGAACGTTCGGTCGGCTACCCAAATGGTGCGAAACTTCTGTGCTGCGCCATATTTGCTCGCAGTTATGGGTTCGCTCGCACATTGGGCTTGGATGCGAAGGAGCCCTCGCCGGTGAGAGTGCACCGACGAGGGCTCCAGCCCGCTCCGACGAAGCGGATCAGGCCATTTCGAGATGGGTATTACTTGTTGGCGGCGGCCATCGAGCCGAGACTGTCCATCTTTCGATTCGAGAAACCGATCGAAATCATGAGGACCAACAAGGACACGCCGGCAACGATGTACCTCTGAGTGTTGTTGTCCTGCATGCTGATGATGGCTGGCAAAATGAGGAGCGAGACCAGGTTCATCACCTTGATCAGCGGGTTCAGCGCCGGTCCAGCGGTGTCCTTGAACGGGTCTCCCACCGTGTCACCGATGACAGCAGCTTTGTGGGCCTCACTGCCCTTTCCGCCGTGGTGACCGTCCTCGATGTACTTCTTCGAGTTGTCCCATGCACCACCAGCATTCGACAGGTAGTTGGCCATCAGCTGACCGACGAGGATGACGGCAGCAAGGAACGCGCCCAGGGCCTGCCAGCCGACACCGAAACCGATCACAACCGGTGCGAGGACAGCGAGAAGAGCCGGTGTCGTGAGCTCACGGAGCGACGCCTTGGTGCAAATGTCGATGACCGGTGCATAGTCCGGCTTCTTCGTTCCCGCCATGATCTTGCCGTCCGCGAACTGATTACGCACTTCTTGGACGACGACTCCGGCAGTACGACCGACCGCACGAATTGCGAGCGCCGAAAACAGGAACGGCACAGCTCCACCGATGAGCAAGCCGATGAAGACCTTCGGATCGGCAACGTTGATCTGGAGCTCCAGCTCCTTGAACACACCGTCCTTCAGGTTCTCGGCGACGACGCCGAGTTCGGCACCGGCGATCTCGATGTACGAGGCGAACAAAGCCACGGCTGCGATCACCGCAGAACCGATGGCAAAGCCCTTGGTCACTGCCTTGGTTGTGTTGCCAACGGCGTCGAGGCTGACCATGATGCGCTCAGCCTCGCCATGGAACTCACCGGACATCTCGGCGATACCCGCAGCGTTGTCCGAAACCGGTCCGAACGTGTCTTCCGAAACGATCACACCGGTGGTTGCGAGCATGCCCATTCCGCACAACGCAACGAGATACAGCGAGAAGGTGAGGTTTCCGTCTCCGAGAGCCAGGGCAACACCGATGGAAATGGCGATCGCCACAACTGCATACACGGAGCTCTCGAGACCCGCAGACGTTCCGGAAAGAACCACCGTCGCCGGTCCGGTTTCAGCGGATTCTGCGATCTCCTTGACCGGCGCGTAGTGCGTCGAGGTGTAGTACTCGGTGAGACGGCTCACGAGTTGAGCAAGGACGAGTCCAATGGCAACTGCACCGAAGCACTTCCAGCCGGCATTGGCGTAGTCGTTGCCGACGTATCCGAGTGCCACGGCCAATGTGCCGGCGAGCGTGAGAATGCCAGCGACGAGGAAGCCTCGGTTGATGGGCTTCAACGGATCGGTTTCGTTGGCACGAGCCTTCACGGCGAAGACTCCTGCAATGGAAGCGATCACGCCGATTGCACGCGCAGCGAGAGGGAAGACCAGACCGAGCGCCGGGTTGGCTCCAATCGAGTTGAAAGCCGCCACGCCGAGAATGATCGATGCGACGAGCGTGACTTCGTAACTCTCGAAGAGGTCTGCTGCCATTCCGGCGCAGTCACCGACGTTGTCACCCACGTTGTCCGCAATCGTTGCGGGGTTACGGGGATCGTCTTCCGGGATTCCGGCTTCGACCTTGCCGACCAGGTCGGCTCCAACGTCAGCTGCCTTGGTGAAGATGCCGCCCCCGACTCGCAAGAACAGCGCGATCAGCGACCCGCCGAATCCGAACCCGACGAGGATCACCGACGACGTGTTCTGGAAAGCCATGATGATCAGCGTCGCTCCGAGGAGTCCGAGGCCGACCGTGAACATGCCTGCGACGCCACCCGTGCGGAATGCGACCGTGAGAGCGCGCGGCATGCTGTTCGACAGCGCTGCAGCAGCTGTGCGAACGTTGCCGCGAGTTGCCAGGGTCATTCCGATGTAACCAGTGAGACCAGAAGCCACACAACCGAGGATGAAGGCCAGCGTTCGCCACAGTCCGGACTGACCGAACGACAACGCGGTCGACTCATCGGGCTTCAAGATCTCGGTCGAGGTCACGAACACGATGACAGCGAGGGGGATCAAAATGACGGCGATCGTCTTGAACTGGCGCTTCAGGTAGGCCCATGCGCCTTCCTGGATCGCGCTCGCAATCTCGCGCATCTTGGGCGAGCCTTCGTCTTCCGCGAGAACTTTGCGGACGAGGATGAAGCCGACGAGCAGGGCGAGGAGAGCTGCCGCGACCGACAAGTACAGGACCGCCCACTCACCACCCTTGAGTTCGAAAGACTGCCATCCGCCTTCAGCGGCCAATATCGGATTCACCAGAACTCACCTCTTGACATCCTGGGACGACCCCTGCGGTCGCCCACCCGGGGACAGATCGAGTGTAGAGAATCAAGAGGTCACAGGACGACTTTTCACAAACGTCAGCCTCGGTTCCCTGTTCCGTGTCGAATCGGTGTCCTGGTCGATGTGCCGGCCGATGCAGAGAACCTCAGCGGAATTCCAGCCCCGCGAACTCTCCGGTGGATCGCCACGCGGCGATGTAGTCGAACCAGGCCGCCGGTCCGAGCGGGTACCCGCTGCCATTCAACTTGTGGCGCCTCTCGAGCGGCCGGCCTTCGTTGTTGTAATAACCGGGCGTGCATTCCGATCCCCCGATGATGCGAACCGGGGCGGACTCGATCTGGGCGACCCACTCCCGCTCGGCTTGCAGGGTGCACTCGATCACTTTTGCGCCGACTCGTTCGCCCTCGTCGAGGATCGCAGCCATGGTGAGACCGATATCGGGGTAGTTGCTCGTGACATTCGAGACGAAGTTCGATGCTTGAGCGAATCCGACGACGAAGAGGTTCGGAAAGCCGTGAACGTGCATGCCGTGCAAACTCTGCATTCCGTCTGACCATTTGTGCGTCAGGGTGACGCCGTTTCGACCGTTGATTTCGAAGCCGGCGCGACGGGTGTATTCGGTGTTGACTTCGAACCCGGAGGCGTAGACGATGCAGTCCACTTCGAAATGCACTCCATCGACCCAGAGGCCCGTGGCGTCGATCCTCTCGACTCCCTTGCCATTCGTATCGACGAGATGCACATTCGGTCGGTTGAAGGTCTGCAGGTACTCGTCGTGGAAGCACGGCCGCTTGCACAGCTGGCGATACCAGGCTTTCAACCCAGCCGCTGCTTCGGAGTTCTCGATGATCGCATCCACTCGTCGACGAATCTCCTCCATCTTTTCGTCATCGCTTTCTTCATAGGCCTTGCGGAACGACTCGGGTGTGAACTCGGCGCCTTTCGAGATGGCCTCGACCATCCGGTCGCGAATGCGCTTCGAGATGTCCGTCCATCCATCCATCACCAGGTCCTCGTCTGCGAATCCCCCGGATTGCAGCAGGAGAAAGTTGCGCAGCCACTTGGTCTGCCAGCCTTCACCGAGTGAGGAGAACCACTCCGGATCGATCGAATGATTGTTGCGTTCATCGATCGCTGAAGGCGTGCGCTGAAACACGAAGAGGTCCTTCGAGTCGCGTCCGAGTGGCGGGATGCATTGGACGGCAGTCGCTCCGGTACCGATGATGGCGACACGCTTGTTCGCCAATTTCGTCATGGGCGCACCTTCGTAGGAACCGCCGGTGTAGTCGTAATCCCAGCGCGACGTGTGAAAGGAATGCCCAGCAAACTCCTCGATCCCGGGAATTCCCGGCAACTTCGGACGATTCAACGGACCGGTTGCCGTTGCAACGTATTTGGCTGTGAACTTGTCCCCCCTGTCGGTTTCGATGATCCAGACCGATGTCGATTCATCCCATGTGAGCGTTCGAACGTGTGTCGAAAAGACCGCCCGCTCATACAACGCGTACTTCTCAGCGATTCGCTTGGCGTGATTCCAGATCTCGGGAGCTTGGACGTACTTCTGGGACGGCATGTGTCCTGTCTCTTCCAACAGTGGCAGATACACCATCGCTGCCGTATCGCACATGGCACCTGGGTACCGGTTCCAGTACCAGACTCCGCCGAAGTCTCCTGCTCCCTCGACGATACGAAAGTCGTCGAAACCCGCTTCACGAAGTCTCGCCCCGATGCACACGCCTGCGAACCCTCCGCCGATGAACAACAGTTTCACATGGTCGGTTAGCGGCGCTCGCTCGACTCGGGAGGTGTACGGATCCTCCTCGAGATAGGCGAACGATCCGACAGGTTCGAGGTACTGATCGGGACCATCGGGACGGAGCCGCTTGTCGCGTTCTTCGCGGTACTTGGCGCGCAGGGCTTCTCGAACTTCCTCGGTGAGATTCACCACTTCGGCCATCGCCAAACCCCCAGTCCCCACACCGGCCGCGCAAACCGGCCGATCCACTCCAATGTTGCTCTCCGCGATCCCGTGTCACCAAGTGATCACATCACATGGCACCATCACAGGAAATGACCGGCAAGCGAGACTCCAGCGGCACTTCACTACGATCGTGATTCGCTATTGTCGGCGCACGGCTGATGACCAATTCGCCATCACGGCTCCGCACGTTCGAATCGGCTCCAGCGGTGCAGACCGTATGAGGAATCCTCGTGCAAAGCTCGCAACAGGGTCACAGGGTGAGCAAAACGTGCGTCGAATTCGGCCTGAAGTCTCGCTTGAATCTCTCCGTCTGCAACTCGCTTCCACGCATCCATCGATTCCCAGACGAACACGATCGTGACCTCACCCGGCCGAGAGTCGTCGAGCCAGACTTCTTTGGACAGAAACGGAACTCGTTCGAACCCGTCCAGCCCTGCCTCACCCAGAGTCCAGACGTCATGGTCGACGCGCAAGAACTCATCGAGATGAATCGGGTCAACGGAGAAGACGAGTACTTCGACGGGCAGTCTTTCGGATGACCGATACGAGTACAACGGCTCGCTCACGCACGAATCATATTCGTGACACTCATATTCGTGACACGACGAATCGGTGGTCGGCTTCAGTTCCCGACCGGCCAATTTGCACAGCGGTACGATCGAAGAGAATCGACGAGGCGACGGACATTGTGAGGGAAGGCCGCTATTTGTCGAACAACCGATTGGTGGGCGCCATCGGTTTCTTGGGGAGTCACTATCGCCGTAGCCTCATGTTGTCATGAAATCGGGTCAACGGGGTCTTGCCGACCATCTCGGGTCTCTCGAGGCCGAATCGATCCATATCTTGCGCGAAGCGGTGGCCGAATCCGACAAGCCGGTCATGCTCTATTCGATCGGCAAGGACAGTTCGGTGATGCTGCATCTCGCACGAAAGGCTTTTGCCCCCGGACCGATCCCGTTCCCCCTTCTTCACATCGACACCACGTGGAAATTTCGTGCTATGTATGCATTTCGCGAGTTGATGGCCGATCGCTACCAAGTCGAGATCGTGCGACACGTGAACCAGGACTGCGTCGAGCGGAACATCAACCCTTTCGATCATGGCTCGTCGATGCACACCGACCTCTGGAAGACCGAAGGGCTGAAACAGGCACTCGATCTGTACGGCTTCGACCTTGCATTCGGTGGCGCACGACGCGACGAGGAGAAGAGTCGAGCAAAGGAGCGCGTGTTCTCACTTCGATCCGCGAATCACCAGTGGGATCCGCGAGCTCAGCGGCCTGAACTCTGGAACCTCTACAACGCCCGCCATTCTCCGGGTGAGTCGCTGCGTGTCTTTCCATTGTCGAACTGGACCGAATTGGATGTGTGGGAATACATCCGAGCCGAGGACATTCCAGTGGTTCCGCTGTACTTCGCCGACGAGCGACCTGTGGTCGAGCGGTCGGGAA
Source organism: Actinomycetota bacterium (assembly GCA_039800025.1). Taxonomy (GTDB): domain Bacteria; phylum Actinomycetota; class Acidimicrobiia; order Acidimicrobiales; family Ilumatobacteraceae; genus Casp-actino8. The sequence continues at coordinate 7,567 of JBDLRO010000035.1, forward strand.
CGTGGATCATGGTCGACGACGAACGCATGCGTCTCGAACCCGGCGAAGAACCGCACATGCATCGAGTCCGATTCCGAACTCTTGGCTGCTACCCGCTCACGGGTGCCGTCGAGTCCGATGCTCGAACGCTCGATGAGATCATCGACGAAATGAGATCGAGCGAATTCAGCGAACGTCAAGGACGGCTCATCGACCACGACGGAGCGGGATCGATGGAGAAGAAGAAGCAAGATGGCTACTTCTGACGACGCTCGCTCCAATCTCGTTCGCATCCTCACCTGCGGCAGCGTCGACGACGGCAAGTCGACGTTGATCGGCCGACTGCTCTTCGAATCGAAGGCTGTGTTCTCCGATCATCTGCGGGCCCTCGAGACCGATTCGCGCAAACACGGCACTCAGGGAGAGCAACTGGATCTTGCCCTCCTCCTCGATGGTCTTCAGGCTGAACGGGAACAAGGCATCACGATCGATGTCGCCTATCGACACTTCGCGACTCGCAAACGGCGGTTCATCCTGGCTGATGCACCAGGTCATGAGCAGTACACGCGAAACATGGTCACTGGAGCGTCGACCGCGGACATCGCGATCATTCTCGTCGACGCCCGCAAGGGCCTTCTTCGGCAGACGAGGAGACACACGTTGATCGTGTCTCTCCTCGGAGTGCGCTCCGTGGTGCTGGCCGTCAACAAGATGGACCTCGTCGATTGGTCTCGCGAAGTCTTCGAAACCATTGCCGACCGTTACCGAGAGATGGCTTCCGGTCTCGGGATCGATTCTGTGACGGCAATTCCCGTCAGTGCCCTGACGGGTGACAACATCGTCGAGAGGTCGAAGTCGATGCCCTGGTACTCGGGTTCATCGGTTCTCGCCACGTTGGAAGAACTTCCGATTTACCGTGATGACGCCGAGTCCGGTTTTCACCTGCCCGTGCAATGGATCAATCGACCCAACGCTGACTTCCGTGGCTTTTCGGGAACTGTCGCTTCGGGCGCGATACGCGTTGGGGATCCTGTTGTCGTGCAGCCGTCTGGCATCACCACTGTCGTGTCCGATGTCGTGAATCCGAGTGGTTCGACGGATTCCGCGTCTGCTGGAGAGACAGTCACTCTCGTCTTTACGGATGAGGTCGATGTCGTTCGCGGAGACTTGATCAGCGGCGCGTCGACGCCCGCCGAGTCGGCAGATGTCTTCCAGGCAACGATCGTGTGGATGCACGATGAGCCGCTGCTGCCAGGTCGCACGTATCTCGTGAAACTCAACACGCGCACGGTGACGGCAACCTTTCACCGCATCAAGTACCTCATCGATCCCGAGACTCTCGAACGTGTGCCCGCGGACTCGATGTCCATGAACGACATCGGCGTGTGCACCTTTTCGACAGTACGCCCCCTGAATTTCCAGCCCTACAGAAGCAACCGGACGATGGGGGGCTTCATCGTCATCGACCGACATTCGAACGCCACCCTCGGTGCCGGGATGATCGAGCATTCGATGCGCCGGTCTGAAAACATCCAGTGGCAAGACGTCGACGTCGACAAGAAGGCCCGCTCTATGCTCACTGGTCACAGGCCCTGCATCGTCTGGCTGACTGGCTTGTCGGGCTCGGGCAAGTCGACGATCGCCAATGCGTTGGAGAAGCGACTTTTCGCATCCGGAGTGCGTACGTATCTTCTCGATGGTGACAACTTGCGACACGGCCTCAATCATGACCTCGGTTTCACTCCTGCGGATCGCGTGGAGAACATCCGTCGAGCGGGTGAAGTCGCCCGACTCATGGTGGATGCCGGTCTCATCGTCATCTGCGCGTTCATCTCGCCATACGAAGCTGAGCGCGGCATGGTGCGCTCGATGGTCGGAACCGACGAGTTCCTCGAGATCTTCGTCGACACTCCGCTCGATGTACTCGAGGCGCGAGACCCGAAGGGTCTGTATGCCAAGGCTCGAGTAGGCAAGATCACGAACTTCACCGGAATCGATGCTCCGTACGAGGTGCCGACCAACCCCGACCTGCGTATCGACACCACAACTTCGACGGTGGATGTGTCAGCCGAGGCGATCGTCGACGTCCTGACGTCCAGGCGGATCATCGACACGTGATGCGAACGACGCGCTGATGTACATCCGGAAGACCGGACGTCATTTCGGTCAGGCTTCGGCCATCCTCAGAAGCCGCTCGTGCCCCGCTGAAATGAGATCCGAATTCAACTTCTCAAAGTTGCTGATCAGCTCTCGTAGTGGCTCCGGGTTCTGATGAAGGAACTTCAAGGGCAACGATTTGTTCGGCAAGCCTGCGCCAAGGAATTCCCCCACTTTTTCGAGCTCGGAGTCGAGATCCGCTGCCAACCTCTCGTAACACACGTGTTGGACCGGCATCCCGGCAATGAGCGCTTCGAACTCCTCGTATGTCCGATTCTGCTGCTCTTCGTACGCAAGGAGTTCGTCGATCTCGACCTCGACTGCACGACTGCGAACATCGGGGCGCGATGTGTAGGTCGGCTGTTTCCACACTTTGTTCTTCTCAGCAATCTTCAACGACACGAATTGCCGAAGAACATTGTCTCGGCGCAGAACGACCACGCGAAGCCCCGGTATGACGAGGAGTGATCTCATCTCCGAGTCGGTCACTTGGTAGCGAATGACCTTGCTCCCAATGATTCGGTGACCCGTGTCCACGTAATACGTCCTCGCCAACGTCTCCTCGAAGGTGCGGTTGCCTCGATGTTGAGCGTTGAAGATCTCGCCGTCGGATCGGATCTCCGTCCAACGTGCCGAGAGGCGCTCATCGAGAAGTGACGAACCCGAGCGCTGAGTGGTCAAAATACAGAACGCCGTCACACCCGACGGGACCGAGTCGTGTCGAATACCCAATTTTCTTGTCGCGAATTTTCGAAGACGCGCCGTCTTCGGAATGGGTTTCATCTCGGAGATCCTGTGAGCGAACTCCACGCGAATGCTCGTCATCAATTCTCCCCTCGAGTGCCGAGTTGGCTGGCGAGGTCTTCTCGGCCGAGGTCCGAAAGTTCGGATCTCAACTGGTCGAAATTGCCGATCAGTTCAAAGAGTGGTTCAGGGTTCTGATGTCGCAGTCGCGGGGAGGTCGAGCGATCCGGCTTCCCGACCCCGAGAAAATCACCGATCCTCTCGATTTCAAGATCCCTGTTCTCCATCAACTCTTCGTAGGTCGTATGCAAGCAGGGAGTGCTCAAGAGAAGCCCTTCCAATGATTCGTAGGCCTGTCTCTGACGACTTTCATATGCGAGCAATTCGTCGACACTGATGACAACGGCACGGATCATCACATCCGATCGCGGATACCTCGCTGGCTGTCGCCAGATGTTGTCCTTGCGGGCGATCTTGAGGGACACGAACTGCCGAACGACGTTCTCTCTCTGAAGCACAATGACACGTAGTCCTGGAATGGCGAGGACAGTCTTCAATTCGTCATCAGAAACCTGTCGTCGGATGATCTTGCTGCCGACGCAACGATGACCGCTATCGGAAAAATACGTCGCCCCGAGGATTTCCCCCACGGATCGCCCTCTCCGCACATGGGGATTGAAAATTTCTCCGTCACCTCGAATCGACGCCCACCTGGATGCAAGGAGATCCATCAGAAGTGACGAACCCGACCGTTGAGTTGCCACGACGACGAACGGAATGACGCCGGGGGGGGCCGAGTCGTGCTTGATGCTCAGCCATTTGACCAACAGATGCCGAATCCTCTCGGTCTTCGGCACGGGTCTCATTTCCGAGATTCCGTGTGCGAGTTTCATTCGGATGCGAATCAGAGGGGACACGGGAACCTTCGCAATGGCTGGTCGTCCCAATTCAGAAGGGGAACTGAGATCGAGAGTTTTCACGCTTGAATCGGCCCGGACGCACACCATTGACCACATTATTGTCACTCGACACCGCATCGGAGCGTCAGCAGACTCCGACGACGAAATCACCAGCCATGCAACGAAATTGTTGCGTCAGTTCAGGATCGAGAAGTCGTGGATTCCTGACGCGTCTTCACAATGTGTCATCAACATGTGATGGATCATGCCTGGAGTCGAGGACGCTTACCTGAACTTCTCGACTGGCTTCTTTTCGAGCGATGAGTGCTCGAGACAACCGGGACCGGCGTCAGCCATCGAGGTTGGCAAACACGTGCTCTGCGATCTCGCAGATCATCGCGAGTTGGTCGGCTGTCAGTCGGTCGACGAACATGCGGCGCACGGCTTCGACATGACCAGGTGCAGCTGCGTCGATTTCCCGACGTCCACGTGCAGTGACGACCACGATTGATCCACGACCGTCGGAGTCGCACTTCTCTTTTGCCACAAGACCGCGAGTCGCCATTCGGGAAACCTGAGGAGAGACTCGAGATCTCTTCCACCCGAGGGCTGTCGGCAAGTGCGAATAGATTGACCAAACCGATCAGCGAACACATGAATCGAAAGCACCGCCGTCTCCCCAAACCAACATTCGGAAAGAGGTCGAAATGAACATCTCTCCAGTCCGACTCAATCACGCAGTTCTGTTCGTCGCCGACCTCCAACGTTCGGTCAACTTCTACACCGATGTGTTCGGTATGGAGCTCGTCGCCCGCGAACCACGCGCCAACGCCGCGTTCCTCCGACTTCCGCGTTCGGGCAATCACCACGACCTCGGGCTTTTCGGTGTCGGTACAGCAGGGGGTCCGAAGCGGCGAGGAGCAATTGGCCTCTACCACTTGGCCTGGCAACTCGACACGATCGACGAGCTCGCCGCCGCACGTCAAGTTCTGATCCAAGTTGGCGCTCACTCTGGCGAGTCGAGCCACGGGGCAACCAAGAGCGTCTACGGGATGGACCCCGATGGCAATGAGTTCGAGTTGATGTGGATGTTGCCCCGGAACGAATGGGGGCCGTTCGAGAACGCTGCTCCGATCGACTACCTCGACCTCGACGCCGAGATCCGACGCTGGAGTGGCATGCGCACTGCAGGTCAGATCATCACCGCTGACGAGGGAATGCACTCGTGACTCAGTCCCTGGAGCCCGAAGTCACCTGGCGCAGCTTGTCCGAACTTGGGCCTACCGTGACGATATGGGGAGCACCGTCTGGGCGATGACGTCGCCTGCAATCGGTTGCTGCCGCCGCTGCCGAGCGCGCTTCGAACATCACGCAATCTCGAAAAAGCAGCGAGGTGTACTATCCCTGAGCGTGAACCTTCGCACTGAGCGCGCCAAATCGACTGCACGGTCATCGTCGACTCACTCTCGCCGGAATTCCATTCGACTTGC
>JBDLRO010000036.1:0-13196 GCA_039800025.1 Actinomycetota bacterium
GCGAGCAGGTTGCCCCAATCGCCGAAGAGCCAGACCATGAGAATCGAGATGCCCAACGTCAAGTTGGCCCCGATCACCGGAATCTTTGCGACAGTGTCACCAACTTTGACTGCGTCCAGGATGGATCGCAGCACCGTCATGACCGCCTCGAGGAGGATGGCCAGGACGATGAAAAGCGCAACGATGTACATTGTTTCCCCTTTTCTTTGTGCGGTCGAGTAGCCGCAACGGCAACATAGAGCATGTGAACATGAGAAGTGGTGGATGTCACAGAGAGTTCATTTCATTCACTTTTTCGACGGTTTTGTTCACTTTTCGGGTCCGATTCTGCCAACGGTGACCCGCATGGCATCATGCCCTGGTGCGTGCAGTGCGGGGGTCATCAGCTGGCGTACTGGTCGTCGACACTCCCGACCCCATTGCTGATTCGAACCAAGTGATCGTCGGAGTCTCCCGGGCGGGGATCTGTGCCAGCGACCTGCACATGATCGCCGAGGGGTTCACGGGCGTCACCCTCGGTCATGAATTCGGTGGACGACTCCACGACGGCACACTCGTCGCCGTTCGTCCGACCGGAGCCTGTGGCTCGTGTGATTCGTGCATGGGCGGTCGTATCAACCTGTGCGCGTCGGCCTTCGGTGGCTTTCACGGCGGGCTCATCGACGGCGGATGGGCCGATCGTGTGTGCGTCGACCGCTCCACGATGTTCGCAGTGCCGCAGTCGGTCACACCGGGAGGGGCAGCGCTCGTCGAGCCGCTCGCGGTTGCGGTGCACGGTATGCGCCGAGTCGTCATTTCAGAAGGTGACCGTGTGGCGGTGATCGGTGGCGGCAGCGTCGGTCTTGCCGTCGTAGCCGCTCTCAACCATCTCGGCATCGAGGTGGACATCGACGCTCGGTACCCGCATCAACAGCAGGCGGCGGAGCAACTCGGGGCGCATGTCGGTCTTCGCGGCAACTACGGAATCGTCCTCGATGCGGTGGGGTCGCAGTCCGCTGTCGAGGCATCCGTGCGCGCATGTCGATCGGGCGGATCGATCGTCGAGCTCGGCGTGTTCTGGCAGCCGATCACGCTTGGTCGAGAATTGACACTGCGAGAGATCTCGCTCATCCCTGCGCTGTTCTACGCGCACGATCACTCGCAATCTGACTTCGACCTCGCAATCGAGATCATTGCGACGAAGCCCGACATCGAGTCGATCTTCGTGACCCATGTGTTCGGATTGGAGGACGCAGCCGAGGCGGTGCGAGTTGCCGGAGACCGCTCAGCCGGAGCGATCAAGGTCCATCTGGCAATCGGCGAGTAGCCGAATGGCCCGCGACGCACACCGCCTGTCAGACTCGCACGTGAACAGCTCCGACAGGACCGAGCGCCACCACGGGTAGGCGAAAGCCGCGTGACGCGCGCACGAGAGCCGTGATCGCGGTGTCGATATCGGGCACCTGATGGACGCGATGCTGAACCACGAGTGACGCGCACTCACGAGTCAGAGCGTCGCTGTGATCATCGAATGCATCAGTGACATAGCCATCGCACACCCAGATGATCGGATCACCACGACGGCGCAGACTCGCAGCGAGGCGCAGAGCTGGACCGTCGACGCCGTTGCCGCCGTTGCCACGGGGGACTCGATCCACCACCCGGCCGTCGCGGGCGAGGATCCAGATGTTGCCGACTCCACTCGACCGCGCCTCGTGGCTGTAGCCGATCACCGTGCACCCGGGAGCGGCACGAATGAGATCCCACACCTGCTCGTCGGTCAGCCGCATCGAACCGGATTGGTCGATCACGATCACCCCTCCTGAGGTTCGGAGGCGACGGTCGAAGACACGTCGATCCGGGTCGGTGAGAAGCCTTTCGATGCGGCGTGGGTGGCGACCGACGGCGCTCGGTGCTCGTCGTGGCCGAAGGCCACCAGAGGCTCGATGCACGAGTGGCAGGTCGACGATCACGGGACGTGCGAACTCACCCCGTGAACCACCCGCACCAACATCGATCGACTCGCCGCTCATCTGCTCATCGTTTGATCGAAGTGACGCGTGGATCAGGCAAGCGACGTCGACGGTGAAGCGCCAGCCGTGAGTTGCATCTCCCCAGGGGCGAGTCGATGCAACCGCGTCGATGCCCATGGACATGGAACGACGCCAGAGTTTGGTGAGCTGTTTGTCGAAGAGTCTCAGCTGTTTCACCCAGTCCGGACGGGTTCGTCGCAGTCCCGTGAACACGCCCTTCATCGCCTTCGTGCCACTCGTGGCAGCGATCATCAGCACCGCTGCGTTCCAATCGTCGTTCGCGCCGATTCGCTCACCCGATCGGACTTCGCTGCCGTCGGCCAGGTGGACGTCGACGGGGAAGCCAGCAGCCTTGACCAACTGGTTGACACGGAATTCCTCGGCAGTGATGAGCAGATCGTCGCTGAGGTGGGCGAAGCCGTCGGGACGCCACAGGACGCGAGGGCTGACTTTTGCATGCATCAGCTCGTGAGCACGGACACATCGAGAAGTCTCGTCGTGTCCGACGGGGATGCGCATGTGGCACGCCGAGAGATCCGTGAAGGCTTCCCCTCGGAGAAGTGGACCTGCTGAGACCTTCCAGGGGACTGGGGTGCGATCGAGTCGTGAGAGCCACTCCGGCGTCGCCGTGTGTTGTGGGGACACCGAACTTCGTGATGCCCTCGTCATGTCGAATGAAGTGCGGGGCCATGGCCGACGGGATCCACCGAGTCGACTCTGAGTGCATCGAGGACGTCATCTGCGAGCAAGCCGAACACCATCCGGGCGGCACGATCGGTGCTGAAACCTCGTTGTCGCAGGTGATCGAATGCCCGAAACGACCGAATACTGAAGCGACGCGGATGTTCGGCATCCGCACTCACCGAGGCCGGAGCTCGCAGGGAAGCAGGCAGGAGTGCGAGAGCATCCGGGTGCGGACGATCGATGCGAATCGCAATCGGGAAGCGATCGCGGAGGGCTCGAGGGATCTCGACGAGATCCTCGACGTTGGTGGTCATGACTGCACTGAAACCGTCGATTGGACGGTGGATGGTGCCGGTTTCAGGGTGGTGCCAGCTGGCACTGCCGTCACTGTCGAACATGTTCAAGAGCAGAGACAGCACGTCACCGCTGGCACGATCGATTTCATCGGCCACGATTCGACCCCCGTGCTGGCCATTTCCTCTCCAGGCCTTGATGACACTGCCTTCGAGCCATGTCCAGGTGCCTGCAGAAGTCGGCATGAAATGACCGGTGACATCACCTGCAGTCATGTCCTCGGTGCAGATCAGGCGAAAGGCGCCTCCGCTGACGTCTCCGAGCGTGAGACCTGCGTACGTCTTTCCCGTACCGGGTGGCCCGTAGAGGATGAGTCGGTCGACACCCGCAGCAAGCGCATCGGTGGCATCCTGCCAACACCCTGGGAGCACACTGTCTGGTGTGCAGTCATCGTCGAATACCCGTGAGTCAGTCGACACGTCATTTATCCTTTCCACGAGGGCACGGGAGTCGTGTGGCTCGTTCAACGGTGTGGGTCGAGCCCGGCTTGCGTCGGTGAAGCGAGTCGGCTCACGGCGTTCGATGCTCGGCGGCAAGGGGTGAGATGGTCACGAAGTTGAGGGGCAACGGAGTCTCCGTCGTGTCGTCGCCGTTCCTCGGTCCGCTGACCGACGCTCTCGCCTTGCGCCTCGCGTCTGCGCCGGCGGACCCGTTTGCGAGCGAACTCGTCGTCGTGCCCAACATCGGCGTGCGGGATTGGCTGCAACGCGAACTGAGTTCGCGTCTCGGCAGCGGTGTGGGCGGACGAAGTTCCGGGATCGTCGCCAATATCCGGTTCATGTTCGTCCAGCAGTTCCTGGACACCGTTTTCACGGCGAGCAATCTGTCGAGCATCGACGACTGGGACATCGAGCATCTCACATGGTTCGTACATCGAGCGAGCGACAGCGTCGGACGTTCGGCTGTTCCGGGAGCGTCGACGAAACCGCTCACCGTCGCACGCGTCATCGCCGACCTCTTCGACCGATACGGAGTTCATCGTCCGTCGATGCTTCGCTATTGGAGCCACGGACGTGCAGTTGACGCGGTCGAACCGCTGCAGGAACTTCCCGACCACCTTCGATGGCAGCCGCGTCTGTATGCCGAAGTCTGTCGATTGATCGGCAACGAAAGTCCATCGGATCGCCTGGCCGCTCTCGCCCGCAGCATCGGAGAGAATGGCACTGCCGATGCCGTACCTGAGCGAATCGCGCTCTTCGGCTTCGTCACGGTGAACTCGACGGTCCGATCCGTCGTCGAAGCACTGGTGACTGCTCGCGAGTGCAACTTGTATCTCGTCCACCCGACGCGAACCCGGGCGCCTGGGTCGTTGACTGGCATGGACCGGCTCGAAGCTCGCGATCACCATGTGGTCGAGATCAACGGAAATCCACTTCTTGCGCGGTGGGGACGATCAGCGCTCGAAACATGTGAGGTGCTGGAAGGAGAGTGGTTTCCGATCGCGTCGTCCGACTCGGTGCCGACGCACGATTTGGATCGCCTTCGGCGTGCGATCGTCGACGATCGACCGATGATCCTGCGGCCGATGGCAGACCGTGTGCACCTGCTCGACGACAGTGACGGTTCGCTGCAGATCCACTCTTGTCACGGACGTGTCCGGCAAGTCGAAGTTCTGCGCGATGCACTTCTCCATCTGCTCGCGGACGACCCCACATTGACTCTCGGCGACATTTCCATTCAATGTCCGGATCTCGTCTCGTTCGCTCCGATCATCCCGGCGATCTTTCGCTCCGGACAGCCGAGATCCGATGCGACAACGCCACCCCTCGATGTGAGCATCGCCGACCGATCATTGTCCGGCGAGAACCCCTACCTCGACGCTTTTTGGGCGTTGCTCGGCCTCGCAAGTTCCCGCTGTGGGGTGGCTGAGATGCTGTCGACCTTGGCCGCACCTCCGCTTCAGCGGCGGTTCGACATCGACGACGATCAACTTGCTCGACTTGCGGACTGGGTCGAGGCGTTGAATGTTCGATTCGGTCTCGATGTCGAACATCGGCACAAGTGGAATCTGCCCGAAGCGATCACCTCTGGCACGTGGGATGCAGCACTCGATCGTTTGTTCATGGGGCTCGCAGTGCCCGCAGAGGAACTGTTCGAGGGTCCGGGGGGAGTGGTCCCTCATGACGACATCACGGTCACCGACGCGCCGATGCTCGCTCGAGTCGGCGAATTTCTGGCTCTCGTTCGCCAACTGGTGGACCAGATCGACTCGGTGCACACCGTGCGTGGCTGGGCAGACATTTTCTCATCGATACTCGACGACTTCTTCGATGAGTCCGAGAGCAGAGACATTCACAGCAGGTTGCTGGTCGATGCCATCGATCGGCTCGTCGGCGCAGCAGGCCGCGCCCTGGCCGCTGATCGGGACTCATTCGCATTCGTCGAGATCAAGATGATCCTCGATGATCTGATCACGTCGGCGAGCGGACGACCGCGCTTTCGTTCGGGAGCGATCACCGTGACGGAACTGCTTCCGCAACAAGGTGTTCCCTACAGAGTCATCGCGCTCCTCGGAGTGAACGAGTCCATGTTCTCGACCAGTGGCGCACGTGGAGACGACGTGTTGTCATTGCGCCCCTGCGTCGGCGACCCGATGCCGAGTGTGTCCGGACGACTCCAGCTGCTCAATGTTCTCCTCGCTGCTGAAGATGCTCTGATCATCACCTGCGATGGTGCCGACATCAACAACAACAAGCCCATTCCGCTTCCGGTGCCGATTCAGGAATTGTTGGAGGCAATGGCGGACGTTCGCGAACACGAGAAGTCGAGCGGCTCGTTCAAAGTCTTCACTCAGCACCCACGGCAGAGTTTTGCTGCGCCAGCTCTCGCTCCTGGCTTCTTTCGAAGCGATCGACCCTTCACGTTCGATCCTGTTGCTCTCGACATCTACGACCGTCGACGTCGCGACCCCGAACCTGTCCTGGCTGGTCGTACCTCGCGGCGGGGCAGCAGTGGATCGCAAGTGCGGGTGACTGCCGAACAACTACGACGAGTTCTGGTGAAACCTGCCGACTACTTCGTGCGTGATCTGCTGGGAATGAAACTGCCATCGACGGATTCAGGAACCTCCCACGACTTCATCGATTTCTGGCCGAGCAACCTCGATGTCTCGAGCACAGGACGTCACCTGCTCGATGGAATTCTGCGATCCACTGCCGCACCCGAGGAGGAGATCCGACGCCTCGTCGATCGCATGGTCCTCGGCGGCACGTTTCCACCGGGCCAGCTCGGTGAATTGGCTGCTGCCCAAGTGGGGGCAGAAGTGCTGGCAGTGTTCGGACTCCTTCCCGACACAGCACGACACATCTCCAGATACCGGTCCGTCGAGATCGACGGCCTCGAGATCGCAGTTCCCGACGCTCAGACATCCATCGTCGTGACCGGATCGGTGGACAACATCGTCGACCTCGAAATCCTCCGCGTGTCGTTCACCCGCTATCGAGAGGATCTGTTGCTCGATCCCTGGATCGATCTTGCTCTCCTCACACTCCTCGAATCTGATCGACCGTGGTCGGTGCGGCTCGTGTGTCGCGGCTCGAAGGGAGAGGGTCAGCAGCGAATTTTCGGACTCGTCGGAGCGACGAGCGAAGAGAAGATGACCAATGCGACCCGAGTGGTCGCTGTTGCGCAGACCTTGCTCGCGCGTATGGCCGAAGGAAGAGTGCCATACCTCCCCAGGACTGCTGACACGATTCATCGATCGTCACTCGGGAAAGCACGGGGAACGTATGAAAGCGAGGGCGAGTACTCCGCGTCCACGCAGTTCCTGTTCGGACGCGTGTCATGGGACGTTTTTTCGTCGGAGCCCGCTCATGAAGATGATCCTGATGGTCCGTCGTCGATCCGGGCCGAGAGATTCGCCTCTTTCGTATGGGATGCGTTCCGGGAGACGACAACGGCATCGGTGGCCGCAGTTGAGACAGAGGGCGAATCGTGACGAGCGTGTTCGATCTCTCCGGCCCGCTCCTCGATGGTGTCTTTGCCATCGAGGCCAGCGCAGGGACTGGCAAGACGTACTCGCTCACGGGATTGGTGGCTCGCCACGTGGCCGAGCGCGGACTTCGCCCCGATCAACTCCTGATGGTGACGTTCACTCGGGCTGCGACTTCCGACATGCGCGACCGAACTCGAGATGCCTGCCGATCACTGCTGGAGGTGCTCGAAGCGGATCCCGATCTCAGGACGACACTCGGCGCCGACGAGTGGATGCTCGAAGCTCTTCCCAGCGATGAGGCAGAGGCACAACGTCGAGCAGCCAACGTTCGTTCGTTTCTCGCGACCTATGACGAAGCCACGATCACCACGATCCACGGCTTCTGCCAACTGGTGCTCAATCGTTCGGGCTTGCTCAGTCCGGCAATTGGCGACGTGACTCTGGTCGGGGATGCACGCGAGACCGTGGCGCAGGTGATCTCGGATCTCTTGATCGGAACGCTGAGCGAACATCCGAATCTGTTCGGTGATTCGCCGACGAAGACGCCCCGCACGATCACGTCGGCGATCTCGGAGCTCGACGACATCGTCGGGACCGTCATGTCCAATCCGAGCACCCTGCGTATCCCACAACTCTCGTCCATTGATTCACATGTGGACGTGTTGCGCCTCGAACCTCACGAGAGATGGGCTGCGATCGTCGAGAGAGTCATTTCCATCGTGCACGAACGTCGGCAGGCCTCTGGTGTCTTCGGCTATGACGACTTGATCCATTCGGTGACGGCATTGCTTCTCGGCGAGGACAACGACCGGATCGTGTGTTCATTGCGTGAGCAATATCGGCTGGTTCTCATCGACGAGTTCCAGGACACCGATGTCGGCCAATGGACGATCTTCGAGCGCGCATTCGTGCGCAGCGATCCGAGGGGAGCATCGGATCAGAGAGAATCAGTTGCAGTCGGAGTGGTGGGCGATCCGAAGCAAGCGATCTACCGATTTCGCGGAGCAGATATCGATGCGTACCGATCCGCGATCGAGAGCATCGACCAACGAGTCGAACTGGTCACGAACTATCGCAGCAATGCCCGCCTCATTTCGGCTGTCAATCATGTCTTCGACGGGGTGACGTTCGGAGACTCGTCGATCACATATCGCCAGGTGACGGCCCGACCTGGTCCAGCCGACGAGGGAGTCATCGGCCACGTTCCCTTCGAACTTCGCTTCGTTCCCTACTGCGAGGAAGCAGGGAGTTCCCGTCCCACATCGGGACTGAAAAAGGCAGAGCAGATCGAACTCGAGAATGGCACCCTCGACAAATGGGGAACGAACACCGATCTCGCACTCGATTTCGTCTACGCCGACATGGTGGCTTCGATTTCGGAGCTGATCGCATCGGGAGAGTTCATCGACAAGAAGGGTCGTCAGAGGAAGATTCGACCGGGAGACATCGCAGTTCTCGTCCGGTCGCACAGTCATGCCGAGCGAATTCGGGACGCCTTCTCGCAAGTAGGAATTCCCGCTGTTCGATATCGAGCCAACAGCGTCTTCAAATCTCCAGCGGCCATGGAGTGGAAGATCTTCCTGTCGGCTCTTGCGGCTCCGAGTCGCGTCGATCGATCGCGCGCTGCTGCGTTGTCCGTATTCGGTCGTTCCGATCTTGGAACACTTCTTTCTCCCGACACGGGGAGCGTCGAGATCGAGACGTGGCAGAGCATGATCGCACAATGGGCGTCCGACGTGCGCGAACTGGGCTTGGCAAACGTGTATTTCAGACTTCGCTCCGATCGGCAGTTCATGAATCGCGTGATGAGTGAGGTCGAGGGTGAGCGTCTTCTCACGGATCTCGATCACATAGCCGAAGTCCTCGCCTCAGTTGCCGCGCTCGCTCGAGGAGCAGGTGCATCGGATTGCCTGCAAGTTCTCGAACGCCTTGCGGAAGAGGCTGGTGACGATGACGAGTTTCAGCGTCGCATCGAGACCGATGCGGAATCGGTGCACATCGCAACGATTCATCACAGCAAAGGACTCGAGTTTCCGATCGTCTTTCTCCCGACCTTGACCAAGATGTTTTCCGGTAACGAGAACCCATTCGTCTTTTCGAGTGACGGCCGGCGAGTCATCGATCTTGCCACTCCAGTGGAATGGACATGGGAGGACGAACACCATCGGCTGCGTGATGATCGCAAGGCAGCAGCTTCGGGAGACATTGCGGGTGACTTGATGCGCATGCTCTACGTGGCAGTGACCCGAGCCGAGCAGAAGGTCGTCATGTACTGGACTCCCTCGAGGAGCGCAGCCGACAGCTCGATCGGGAGATTGCTGTTCGCTCCTCGAGAGGATGGGCGTCGCACGATCGATCCGGAGTCCGGCGTTCCCGTCAAGGGCATCGTTCCGAAGTCGAATGCGGCCATGCGGGCGATGTTGGAAGAACTGTCAACGCAGTGCTCGGACATTTCTGTCAGCGAAGTGCCACGTGACGATGTGTCGATGCAAGTGGTGAGCGTTGCCGATGAAGAGATTGTCGATGTCGCGGTCGCATCGTTTGCCCGAACTGAGCCTCTGCGTCGTCCTGGATGGGGGAAGTGGTCCTATTCGGGAATCGCCAACACACTCGGCACGGTGCACTCCGCAATGGCAGAGCCATTCGTGCCAGGAGCCGACGAAGGTCATCGACGCCCTGTGAAGCGCATCGCTCCCGGGAACGCTCAAGAGGTCGTGCTGTTTCCCGACGAACTGTCCGGAGCCGTCTTCGGCAGTCGGATTCACGAGATCTTCGAAGCGGTCGAACCTGCGGCTCCCGATCTCTCTGCCCAGATCCACCGCGAGGTCGGCGAACGATTCGCGCGCCATGTCTCGGCTGACCTCCAGATGCGCCTCTGTGATGCCATCGAAGCGGTGTGTCGCACTCCGCTCGGCCCTTCGTTCCATGGTCGAACTCTTGCCGACCTTCCCGTTCGGGATCGGCTCGCCGAAATGGTGTTCGACATGCGAATTCCTGACTCTCCGCTCGCCGTGTCTCGAATCGGCGAACTCTTGCGGGACCACCTCGATCCGTCCGACCCGTTCATCGCATACGGAGAGTCGCTCGTCGATCGGGCCGGCAGGATTCGCATGGCCGGATATCTGTACGGCGAGATCGACGCGGTGTTCCGATTGCATCGAGCCGACGGGGCGTGGTCGGCGATCATCTCGGACTACAAGACGAACCTTCTCCACGATCCTGGCTCGGCAGATCCGCTCGCTGCCTACGACAGGTCGAATCTCGCACGGGTCATGGCCGACGATCATTACGTGTTGCAAGCCGTGCTCTATCAAGTTGCGCTGCACCGCTACTTGCGTTGGAGAGTCGCCGAGTACCGTCCGGATGTCCATCTCGGAGGGATCGCCTACCTGTTCGTTCGCGGACTCATCGGACCTGACGCGCCTGTGAATGCAGTCGGTGACCCCGTTGGCGTCTTCACATGGAAGCCACCCATGTCGCTCATCGAGGCCCTCGATCAGGAGTTGACCCGATGATCGGTGGACGACTGCCCAACGTGCGCAATGTGCTCGCACCCTGGATCGACGCTGGCATCTTCGGCTCACTCGAAGTTCATGCGGCGGACAGAATTGCGGGATCGGTTGTGAGAGAGATCACCTCCTTCGACGCGTTGAGTGTGGCGAGTGCCGTGTGGGCGACTCAACGAGGCCACGTCTGCTTCGATTTACGAGATGGCAATCCATGGGGCAGCCTGCCCGCAGCTCATCAGCCCGACGTGGATGCCTGGATCTCCCACTTGGCGACATCGCCGCTCGTTCGCACGATTGACTCCTGGAACGATCATTGCGATACGACCCGACCATTGGTGATGTACGACCGACGGCTGTATCTCGCCAGACAGTGGATGGATGAGGCAATCGTGGCCGATGAACTTCGTCGCCGACTCGGATCTCCAATGCGCGACGTCGATGTCGACGTCATCGATGGATTGTTCGCGACCGCTGACCGTGGAGGTCCCCAGTACCAAGGCGTCTTGGAGGGTGTGCGGGCCCAGACATCGATCCTGACTGGTGGTCCAGGAACCGGCAAGACCTACACGATCGCCCGGATTCTCGTTGCCGCTGTTCGCCATGGTGTGCGTTCGATCGCACTTGCTGCGCCGACAGCCAAAGCTGCGGTACAGATGCGCGACAGCGTGTCATCTGCGCTCGCAGATGATCTCCCCGGACTCGACGAAGATCGACGACGCCTTCTGGAACGCTTGGAGCCGTCCACGATCCATCGCCTTCTGGGAAGCCGTCCGGGATCGTCGACTCGATTTCGGCACGATTCCGTGCGCCGACTCCCGCATGATCTGATCGTGATCGATGAGATGTCGATGGTGTCGCTGCCGTTGATGGCGCGTCTCTTGGAGGCCGTCGATCCAGCGACGACGCTGGTCCTGGTGGGAGACCCGGGCCAGCTGGACAGCGTCGAGAACGGATCAGTTCTCCGTGACCTCACAGACATCCATCTCGGACCAACGATGCCTGTCACCGTTCTCGCCGACAGCCGTCGCAACCGGGGGACTCGCAGCAGCTCCTTCTCCGAAGCGGTGCGAATCGGCGATGCCGACTTGGCGCTGGAGATCCTGGGTGCCGATGATGACGATGGAACGCTGCGATGGATCGAGACCTCTGAACCACTCTCGGCGATCTCGCAGATCGACGACATCATCGAGTCGTGGCGCGCTCTTTCCAGACGACTCGATGATGGCGAGGCGGATAGCGCACTTTCGAGTGTGAATGACGCTCGCATTCTGTGTCCACATCGAGAGGGACCATACGGAGTGGCGATGTGGAACTCCGAGATATCGGAAGTGCTCGAGACCTCTCGCGATCGATGGCGAGTCGGCGACATCGTCGTCAAGACCCGCAACGATCTCGGTCAGGGTCTGGCGAACGGCGATGTCGGCGTGGTGACTCGCGTCGACGGCGCGCTCTCGTTCCTCTTCAGACATGGAGACGTCGCCGTTCACGTTCCCGCTGCAATCGACGATGCAGTCGACCTGGGTTTCGCAACGACCGTGCACAAGGCACAAGGTTCCGAATTCGCCACGGTGGCTGTCGTCGTTCCACCGGCGCATTCGCCTTCGAGTACACGGGAGTTGCTGTACACCGCGTTGACGAGGGCCAAACCGAGCGCCGTTCTCATCGGCACGAGAGAGGACATCGAGCACGCTGTGTCCACGCAACGCCGACGTTGGTCCGGTCTTGCTGATCGTCTCCCGTCATCCTGACGGCCTTCCGACACGGTCGGTTGCCCGGGTCGAGACGAGACTCCTGGTCAGATGACGAGATTGATCATGCGTCCGGGAACGACGATGACCTTTTTGGGAACGTCACCTGCGAGAGCGGCGATCACCTTGTCATCTGCGAGGGCGAGAGATTCAACCGTCTTCGGATCGACATCCGCGGGCACGGTGAGTCGAGCACGTACCTTGCCGTTCACCTGCACCGGATACTCGATGGTGTCGTCGACCAGCAGAGAGGAATCTGCCACCGGAAACGGCTCGAAAGTGATGGATGTCGAATGTCCGAGGCGAGCCCACAGTTCCTCTCCGAGATGCGGGCACAAAGGGGCGAGCATCTGGACGAGGGGAGTCGCCACTTCACGTGCTGTCGTTCCGACAGCGGCAGTCTCTTGCGTGACGGCATTGTTCAACTCGATGAGCTTGGCAATGGCGGTGTTGAACCGGAGTGCTTCCATGTCCGAGCGCACTCCGTCGATGGTGCGGTGCAGCAGACGTCGAAGTTCGAGAGTCGGCTCGACATCGCTGACGCGCGAGTCACCTGTCTCTTCGTCGACGAGATTGCGCCACAGCCGCTGCAAGAAACGCTGCATGCCGATGACATCGCGCGTGTTCCACGGCCTGCTCGCTTCGAGGGGTCCCATTCCCATCTCGTAGAGGCGGAACGTGTCGGCACCGTAGTCGTCGTACATCTCGTCGGGTGTGACGATGTTCTTCAGGCTCTTGCCCATCTTGCCGTATTCGCGTGCGACTTCTTCGCCCTCGAACCAATACGAACCGTCTCGCTCGTCGACTTCGTTCGAGGGAACCGGTTGGCCGCGCGAGTCGCGATAGGCGTACGCCTGGATGTAGCCCTGGTTGAAGAGCCGATGGAACGGCTCGGCGCTCGACACGTGTCCGAGGTCGAAGAGAACCTTGTGCCAGAAACGCGAATAGAGAAGGT
>JBDLRO010000037.1:0-2858 GCA_039800025.1 Actinomycetota bacterium
GCTTGCTGCTCTTCTCTCCCTCGGAGGGGTCTCGACGGCGCAGCTGTTCATCATCAACGCAGCGACCTATCTCTTCTTGATCCTGGCCCTCAGCCGCGTTGCGCTTCCCGATATTCGCAGCACACACTCAGAGACCGGGTGGAGACGAGGCCTGACCGGCCTGCGCATCAGCCGCGAAAGACCAGTACTTGCTCGACTGCTGGTGACGATGGCGAGCTTCTCCTTCTTTTCTCTCGTCTACGTCGCGTTGTTCTCTTCTGTCGCCCGACTCAATTTCGGGATCGATCCTGTCGGCCCGACCTACAGATGGCTGTATGCGATCTGGGGTTTCGGTGCTCTGTGCGGCGCTCTCGCAACGGGGACGTTCCTTGCGCAGTCACATCGACCAAGCGTGATTCGACGAGGCTTTTTCGGGTTCGCCGTCAGCCTTGCGGCATTTGCCGTCGTGCGCCATCCCGCACCGGCCTTTCCCATCGGTTTCTTCCTCGGAGCCTTCTATTTCATGTCCGCCAATGCCATGGTCACGGTGTTCCAACAGAACCTCAAGGACACCGAACGAGTGTCCGTGATGCCGCTGTGGTTCATGGCGTTCGGCGGCACCGTCACTCTCGGCGGCCTTGCCGGGGGTCCGATCATCGATGCGATGGGTGCCCGCTGGGTTCTTTTGTTCGGCGCACTGTTCGCTCTGTTCTTGTCGAGGTTTGCGGACCTCGATCGGCTGCCGAAGTCCGCATTTCTCACTCAGTGACAGCGTCGACGATTCTCTCGAGCCCGGCAACCCGGCTCCCCTTCACCAGCACTGCGGCATCTGGCGGCAGTGACCCGATCAGATCGATCATCTCCGAGGCAACGCCGGGCGCGACACCGTAGAGATCGGTGCCGACGGAAAGGAGTTGGACTCCGAGACTTCTCGCCAGGTCCGCGATACCGAGATGCGCAGCCTCAGGATCTGAGAGTTCAGCCATCACGCCGACAATTGCCAATCTCGGCCCGGAGCCGATCGAGGAGAGAGTCTCCAATGCGGCATTCATCGATGTCGGGTTGGCGTTGTAGCAGTCATCGAGAATCGTCACGCCTCGTCGAGTGCGGACGATGCGCATTCTGTGAGCCGAGACGTGGGCGTGCGCCAAGCCGCGCACCATCGGGTCGAGCGGGACTCCGATCGCCACACCCATTGCAACAGCGGCTGCTGCATTCGACACCATGTGCCGACCAGGAATGGCGAGCGTCAGCTCGGCGCTCACACCCTCCGACGTGAGAACGGCTCGCGTCCGACCTCGGTCATCGATTGCCACGTCGGAGATTCGGACGTCGCAATCCTCGGATTCTCCATAGAGGATCACCGGAGCGACCGATCGCGATGAGAGAGCACGCACTCGATGATCGTCTCCATTCAGGATGGCTACTCCCTGAGGAGGCAACGCCTCGATCAACTCACCCTTGGCTCGAGCCACTCCCTCGATGCCGCCGACCAACTCGGTGTGTGCTTCACCGATCGACGTGACGACACCGATTGCCGGGCGCGCGACCCGACACAGATCGGCAATCTGTCCGAATCCCCGCATTCCCATCTCCAGAACGAGGACCTCGGTCTCGAGCGGGGCGTTCAGGATCGTGATCGGAAGGCCTTGCTCGTTGTTGAAACTGCGGACGTTTGCCGACACCCTGCGAACTCCCCCGAGTGCCGCGGTTGCGAAGTCCTTCGTCGACGTCTTGCCGACCGACCCTGTGATCCCGATCGTCACCGTCGAGTCCGGCAGCCTCGTTCGAACCCAACTCGCGGCGTCACGCAGAGCGATCGCCGTGTCGGGCACCAGGATTGCAGTCCCTCCACAGCGATCGATGACATCCGTGCGCGACGTGAGATAGGCAGAAGCACCCGAACGCAGTGCGTCGCCGATGAAGTCATGGCCGTCGCGATCGGCGACGAGCGGAACGAACATTTGACCCGCGACGATCTCGCGCGAATCGAAATGAGCGCCTTCGATCTCGACGTCAGGCCCGACGAGGCGCGACTGCTCCCTCGTCAGACTCCATTCGGACAGCGCGCGAACAAGGTCACTCGCCAGCCACTTCATGTCCCCGACGGTAGTGCCCGTCGACGGGTCGGATCAGGCGTCCGTCTCGAGTTTTTCGCCGAGCTCGAACTTGATGTATTCCTCGCCCGTGTCGTCCAAGTCCTCGAACTGGATGACGCCCATTTCCTCGTAACGACGGCGCAGCCACGAATCATTGCGATCGAGAAGCCCGAGCTTCTTGCAGTTCGGCACGATCTTCGCGAACAACATCTGCTGGAAGACTGCACGCGTCGGGTCACGCAGGACCAAGGGAACGACATCGCGGGTGTTGACGCCCATCCGGTTCCATACTTCCTGGGAGATGAATCGATCGCGCATTCGCACGGAAGCCTCGTAGGCGAACTCCTGGCGCTCCTTGATCTCTGCGTCGCTCATTTCCTTGTACACCTCTTGAAGTGACAGCACGCCGAAGGCGACGTGGCGAGCCTCGTCACTCATCACGTAGCGCAGGAGCTGCTTGAGAAGCGGTTCCCCCGTGAACTGGTGCATGTAGCCGAATGCCGCGAGTGCGAGTCCTTCGACCATCACCTGCATTCCGAGATAGGTCATGTCCCAACGGCTGTCGTTGACGATGTCGTCGAGAAGCATCCGCAGGTGGGCATTGATCTGGTAGCCGCCGCCCATCTTCTCCTCGAGGTACCGGGCGAACACCTCGACGTGACGGGCCTCGTCCACCACCTGGGTGCTCGCGTACAACTTCGCGTCGTACCACGGCACAGTCTCGGTGATCTTGGCGGTGCAGAGCAGGGCGCCTTGTTCTCCGTGAAGGAATTGCGAAAG
>JBDLRO010000038.1:0-4156 GCA_039800025.1 Actinomycetota bacterium
GCCGATGAAGAGATAGGCAACCGTATCTGGCACGTGCCGAGACTATTCGGGGAACGCGACCCGCAGAGCCGGCGACCGAGAAACCCTCGGCTCAGACACCCGAGGGATACGCCGGGAATGCAGCGCACAGATTTGCCACATCGTCGCGTACTGCTGCAATCTCGGCTTCGGAGGCTCGACCTCGCAGAGCACGGGCGATGAACGACGCAATGGTCGCCATCTGATCGATGCCCATGCCCTGCGTCGTGACCGACGGCGTGCCGATGCGCACTCCGGATGTCACGAAAGGACTCCGGGGATCATCGGGGATCGTGTTCTTGTTGAGGGTGATACCGGCCAGATCGAGTACGGCCTGAGCCTCTTTGCCGGTCACATCGCCATCGAACGGCCGCAGGTCGACGACCATCAAGTGGCAATCCGTTCCACCCGAGACGAGGCGGAAGCCGTTTTCGGCAAGGGCCTGTGCCAGCGCCGAGGCATTGTCGACCACTTGGTGCGCGTACTGCTCGAACGTCGGGTGTGCCGCCTCGCGGAACGCAACGGCCTTGCCGGCGATGACGTGCTCGAGTGGGCCTCCCTGCCAGCCCGGAAAAACGGCTTTGTCGACCGCGGCGGCGTGTTCGGCTTTGCTGAGGATGCATCCGCCGCGCGGACCGCGCAGAGTCTTGTGGGTCGTGAACGTCACGACATCGGCATACGGCACAGGGTTCGGATATGCGCCGCCAGCGATCAGACCCGCAAGGTGAGCCGCGTCGTACATGAAGTAGGCGCCGACTTCATCGGCGATCAACTTGAACGGCTCCGGATCGATACGACGGGGATAGCTGGTGGTGCCGGCCACGATCATGCGCGGTCTGTGTTCGAGTGCCAGATCGCGGACCTGGTCCATGTCGATTCGCTCGTCACCAGGAGTCACCTTGTACGGCACGAAGTTGTAGAGCTTGCCGCTGGCATTCACCGGCGAGCCGTGAGTGAGGTGTCCGCCGTGGTCGAGGCTGAGCCCGAGAACGGTGTCGCCCGCATCGAGCAGAGCCTGATACACGCACATGTTCGCATTGGCCCCCGAATGAGGCTGCACATTCGCGTGGTCGGCGCCGAACAGCGACTTCACCCGCTCGATTGCGAGCGCTTCTATCGAGTCGACGATCTGATTGCCGCCGTAGTAGCGCTTGCCGGGATAGCCCTCGCTGTACTTGTTGGTGAGCACGCTCCCGACCGCACGCATCACGGCGGGGGACGTGAAGTTCTCGCTCGCGATCAGCTGCAGACCCGTGGTCTGGCGGACGTACTCCTCCTCGAGAAGC
This sequence comes from Actinomycetota bacterium, assembly GCA_039800025.1. GTDB lineage: Bacteria > Actinomycetota > Acidimicrobiia > Acidimicrobiales > Ilumatobacteraceae > Casp-actino8. The sequence continues at coordinate 1,305 of JBDLRO010000038.1, forward strand.
CGCTGAACTTCGAGGTCGGGATCGGAATCGGAAGGGAAAGGCATCGTTGTCTCTGTCGTTCGTGAGGTCGTGTTCGTGAATTCGTAATCGTGTGATTCTTCGTGCTTCGGCAAAGACCCGTCACACAGCGTCAGAAGTCGTTCTCGAGTTCCATCAACTGTGCCACCCGTCGAGCATGGCGACCACCTTCGAACGGCGTGGAAAGGAACGTTGTGACAATTTCCTCAGCCAAGCCGATTCCCACCACGCGGGCACCGATGGACAACACGTTCGCGTCGTTGTGGGCTCTCGCCATCCGGGCCGTGTACAAGTCGTTGCACAGTGCTGCTCGGACTCCTCGCACCTTGTTGGCTGCGAGTTGCTCACCCTGGCCGCTTCCTCCGAGAACGATCCCGAAATCAGCCAGCCCGTCCCGCACCGTTCGACCGACTCCGGCGCAGATCGGCGGGTAGTCGCAGGTCTCGGTCGAATGCGTTCCCTGATCGTCCACTCGATGACCGGCTGCTGTGAGGAAGGCGACCAGATGACTCTTCAGATCGAAGCCTGCATGATCGGCACCGATCGCGATGCGCAGACTCGACATGTCGGAAGTCTACGCCGGTGCCAAATTCGGAGCGCACATCGACGGCAAGTACATTGCCCGCATGGCACTCGACCCGCGCACGCCCGTCATCGTCGGAGTCGGTCAGCATCTGCAGCGTGTCGATGATCCGCTCCAGGCACTCGCCCCGGCTCCCTTCATCGCCGAGGCGATTGGCATCGCCTCCCATGATGCAGGTTTGACCTCGATCCCCGATGTGGACTCGCTGCGTGTCGTCGGATTTCTCTCGTGGAAGTATCGAGACCCAGCGCGATTCATCGCCGATGAACTCGGAATCTCCACGCGTGAAACTGTCATCACGTCGATGGGCGGCAACAGTCCGCAGTCTCTCGTGAATGCCACGGCCCTCGAAATTCAGGACGGATCGTTCGATCTCGTCGTGCTGTGCGGCGGCGAAACGTCGCGAACGCGCAAACGGGCTCGCGCTGCCAACATCGACCTTCCGTGGCCGAACGTTCCAGACGACGTCGCACCGACGCGTGTCATGGGCGAGGAACTGGTCATGAACCACGAGTACGAGATCTCGCGGCAGATCGTGGCACCGGTTCAGGTCTACCCGATCTTCGAGAGTGCGATTCGCGCTCACGCCGGACGCTCCATTCCCGATCACAATCGTCGACTGGGCGAACTCTGGTCCCGATTCAGCTCCGTCGCCGCCGCCAATCCGTATGCCTGGATCAGAACTGCGATGACACCCGAGGAGATCATTACCCCGAGTCCCCGCAACCGAATGATCGGACTGCCCTACACGAAAGTCATGAACTCCAACAACGACGTCGATCAGTCGGCCGCGCTCATCATGTGTTCAGTGGCAAAGGCCGAGAGCCTCGGAGTCCCTCGCGACCGCTGGGTGTTCCCGATCTCCGGGACCGACTGCCACGAGCACAAGTACGTGTCGATGCGCCACACCTTCCATGAGACTCCGGCAATTCGACTCGGTGGCCGACTCGCTCTCGAACTTGCCGAAACATCGATCGATGACATCGACATCATCGACTTGTATTCGTGTTTCCCTTCAGCGGTCCAACTCGGAGCCGAGTCGCTCGGTCTGTCTCTCGATCGCCAGCTGACCCGTACTGGCGGCCTGTCGTTCGCCGGTGGACCGTGGAACAACTACGTCATGCACGCCATCGCAACCGTGGTGGGCGAACTGCGGGAACGACCCGGTGAGAAGGGTTTGATCTGGGCAAACGGCGGATACGCGACCAAACATGCCTTCGGGGTGTACTCCACCACGCCGCCAGCTTCGGGCTTCCGTCATGCCAATCCTCAAGACAGCATCGATGCACTCCCGAAACGCAACGTTCTCGACGTCGGCGCATCTCGAGGCTCGGCCACGATCGAGGGCTACACGGTCATGCACGATCGCGAAGGTCGAGCGGAGCGGGCGATCGCAACCGTTCTCGACGACGACGGCAACAGGGCTTGGGGCGTCAGCGACGATCACGACACGGCCTCGGCGATGTGCGAGGGTGAGTGGGTCGGTCGACGCATTCGACTCGACGACGAAGGAACTCTCATCCCATGACCGCTTCGCCGACTTCCAGCCGACCGGACATCATTCTCGACTGCGACCCGGGCCACGACGACGCTCTCGCCATCGTCGTCGCAGCCCGATATGCGAACCTTCTCGGGATCACGACCGTGTCGGGGAATGCCCCGATCGAGTCCACCACCTACAACGCACTCGTCATGAAGGACCTCCTCGGTCTCGATGTTCCCGTTCATCAGGGTGCGGCTCGTCCGCTCATCGCGCCTCCTCAATACGCGACATACGTCCACGGCGAAAGCGGACTCGACGGAGCAGATCTCCCCGCGCCGACGAGTACTCCCGACAGCACCGATGCCGCGGGCTACATCATCGACACGTGTCGGGAACACGAGGGACTGTGGCTCGTTCCGACCGGTCCGCTCACGAACATTGCAATGGCACTTCGCCTCGCACCCGATATCGCCGATCGAATCGCAGGGATTTCCCTCATGGGCGGGGGGACGTTCGGAAACAGGACGACCGCCGCCGAATTCAACATCTGGGTCGACCCCGAAGCTGCAGACATCGTCTTCGAATGCGGCCAGCGCCTGATCATGGCCGGACTGCATCTCACCCACCAGTTCCGAGCGACACAGAATCGAATCGACTCGGTCCGATCACTGCCCGGCCAACTCGCCCATGTTCTGGGAGATCTGATGCAGTTCTTCACCGACACGTACATGCGCCGACACCACGGGATGGATGGCGGCGCGGTCCATG
>JBDLRO010000039.1:0-2691 GCA_039800025.1 Actinomycetota bacterium
GAGGTCGAGGGGCCGACGATTCTCGAGCCTCGCGATGCATTGGTGAGGCCGTTGGCGGTTGCCCGATGCGACCTCGATCCAGCAATTGCCGTCGGTCTCTATCCGATGAAGGGGCCATTCGTGATGGGTCACGAAATGGTCGGAGAGATCGTCGCACTCGGTGCGGCGGTCACCGGTTTCCATCCTGGCGACCGCGTCATCGTTCCATTCCAACTCAGTTGCAGTGCGTGCGAACCGTGTCGGCGTGGCCGAACCAATGCGTGCTCGGAAGTCGCACTGGGAACCGCGTTCGGGCTTGGGCCGCATGGCGGAGTCGATCTCGGCGGTGCACTCGCCGAATGCGTCCGAGTGCCTTGGGCAGATGTCATGTTGATCCCGCTTCCCGAGAGCATCGATCCGATCGCCGCAGCCGGGATTCCCGACAATGTGTCCGACGGCTACCGATGCGTCGCCGGACCACTTCGCGAGAGTCCCGGTGCTGCTGTACTCGTGGTGGGGGGTCTCGCACCTTCTGTCGGGCTGTACGCAGTGATGTCGGCCGTGGCTCTCGGGGCACGGTCCGTCGTCTACGTCGACGATGACAGCGAACGATTGGAGCTTGCCACCTCCTTGGGAGCAGATGTCATCGATGCACGAGGCTCCTGGGCGGATCTGAAACTCGATCGGAAGTTCCCGATCGTCGTCGACGCGAACGTGCTCGACGATGGCCGCAACCTGGCGTTCCGGTCGGTCGAGCTGTGCGGCACGGTGACCAGCGTGTCAGGAGGGGCGAGCGCCGTGTCTTCCCTCCCGCTGCAGACCATGTATCTGAAAGGAGTCCGATACGAGATCGGACGAGTGCACGCCGTCGCCACAGCGGGACCCGTGCTCGAACTCGTCGCCACGGGCACTCTCGATCCTGCGCGACTTGTCTCCTCGATCGTCCCATTCAGCGAGGCGGTCGAAGGGATGGTCGCACACGGCACCAAGGTCGTCTTCGTCAATGACCTCGCATGATCCATCACTGAAAGGAAACAATTCATGTCTGCTGCAGAAGAACGTGTCGTTGTCATCGTTCGGATTCCTGTACCGAAGTTTGCTCCGAGGTGGCTCGTCCGTCGCAAGATGAGGGCGACCATCGACCTCTACTCATCGATCCCCGGTCTCGAGTTCAAACTCTTCACGTTCGAGAGAGCGAGTGGTGACTTCGGCGGAATCTACACCTGGCGGGACCGCGCTTCTGCGGAGCAATGGTTCAATGCGGAGTGGTTCGACCGGGTGAAGCGCGAAAGAGGAAATGAGGCATACGTGCGATTCCTCACGGCTCCACTGTCGATCGACAATGTTGCCGGTGGCATGGACGCAGCCGTCGACGGCTCACACGTCGCGACGCTCGTACAGATACCGATTCCACAGGGTGTTGGGAACGACCTCGTCAGAGATGGCTTCGCCGGCGCGGAAGAGACGTACCGAATGACTCCCGGACTCTTGCGCAAGCACTTCGTCATCGGAGAAGAAGGAACCTTTGGCGGCGTGTACCTGTGGGACTCCATCACCAGCGCGCAATCTTGGTTCAACGATGCGTGGCGCCAACGAGTGAGCGAGACCTACGGCCACCCTCCGAAAGTCGAATGGTTCGACGTCCCGATCGTTCTCCCTGCAAAGAAATGACTCGAAACGGCTCGGTTCGATGGAGTCGATTCATGAACCGGCGGCGTGCCTCCCTTTGGTCATGCAACCCAACTTCGTGTGTTTGTTGATCCGGACTTGTTGCAGTACGACGAGGTGTGGGCTGCAGCAGGAACTTGGAACGACAACTTCGGTGCTGCACCAGCGGACATCGTGCGTGTTGCTGGTGGCGTGGTCATCGATCTCAAGCGTGCCTGATGACTCAGTTGTTGGGATTGAGACGTAATCCAAACGAAGTTACGTTGTCATCCAAGTATCCGATACTTTCGTAGAACTTGACCGCCGATTCGTTCCCGGATCGAACTTGGAGATTGATTTTTGGACAGCCCCGTTCGATCAAGAGTTTCTTGGCCTCATTCATGAGTGACTTGGCAACGCCACGCCGCCGATGATTCGGATGGCATGCCAAGTAGTTGATCCAGCCACGGTGGCCGTCGTATCCGACCATTATTGACCCGATGATTGTTTTCCCATCCATTGCCACCAGGAATCCCCAAGGTGAATCATTCATCTTTCGCTTGATGTCAAGAGAAGGATCGTTGTTCGGGTGAGTCAAATCGGCCAGATTCCAGAGGTCGATAATCGCGTCGGTATCTGCTTTGACGAACACACGTATTTCCATCACTGAACAGTAGTTCTCACGGGCGAACAGGAGCCCTTGATTGCCCGTTTTTTAGGCAAATTTGAAATCAGTTTTGTCAGAAATGATTCCAAAAGAAATAATGAAACGAGGCGGGAATCTGTCCCGCCTCGCCTAATTTGAAGAAGAGTCGCCCTATAAGCCGGATCAACTGGCAGTATAATTTGGAGCGATGAATTCAGTCCATTCGATCCTCAGCATCGTCCTTGCGGTTCTTTGTACAGCATCGGCAATCGGAGACTTTCTCAAGCTACCGAGTGTCATGAGAGCCGCTGAAACAGTTGGCTGTCCACCCAACCTCTGCAACATTCTCGGCTTGATCAAAATGTTGGCAGCTGTCGGATTGATCGTCGGTTTTGCTATCAAAGTAATCGGAATCGCTG
>JBDLRO010000040.1:0-3974 GCA_039800025.1 Actinomycetota bacterium
TCTCGAGGCTCCAACCGCCTTGCTCGGGGTGATGGGCAAAGGCTCGATTGTTGACCTCCAGCCAAGCTGGTTCGTCGTGTCCGATGCGGAAAGTTCGCACGTCGAGCTGAGGATGCGGGTCAACGAGGGGGAGAGGTCTGCGCATTTGATGCAGGATTCTTCCAGGTGCCAATCCGACGAGTCGGGCCACTTCGACATGGCTGATCGTCGGCTCGAAGACCCACCAGTGCAGGTGGCCGCCACCACCCTGAGCGACTTCTCCGATGGCCGCATTCAGCATTTCCGGTCCGATCAGGCTCATTTCGTAACGGTGATGGGGATGAACGACGAGTTCGAGAGAGAACGAGTCATGGCCTTTGCTGATCTGGGCATATGCGACTGGATGATCGTGGCCAGGTTCCCAAGCGACGAGGCCGGCAAAACCCTCGCGTCCTCCATCGACGAGATCGAGCCAAAGGTGATCGGAGAGCGGCCGGTGTCCATCCGCTCGCTCGGCGGCTCCGATCAGATCGCGCACGATCGCGAAATCATCGGCCTGCATCTGGCGTTTGATGTCGAGAATGTGCACGCCGTCACCCTACCGTTGAGGTCGTGGAGCATCCCGAGAGACGGCAGAAGGCGCGCCTCGTTGCTCGTCGTTTGAAACGCCTCTATCCGGATGCAGTGTGCGAACTGACTCACCGTAACGCGTACGAGCTGCTCGCCGCGACGATTCTCTCTGCTCAGTGCACTGATGTCCGAGTCAACATGGTGACGCCGAGCCTCTTCGACGCGTACCCGGATCCGGAGTCACTGGCGAAGGCGAACCAATCTGATGTGGCGAAGATCATCCGCTCGACAGGCTTCTATCAGAGCAAAGCCCGCAATCTCATCGGGATGGCTCGGGAAGTCGTCGACAGGTTCGGCGGTTCCGTTCCTCACGAGCTCGAAGATCTGGTGACGCTGCCCGGTGTCGGCCGCAAGACCGGAAATGTCGTGCGGAGCGTGGTGTTCGATCTCCCGGGTCTGCCAGTCGACACGCACGTCGGCCGACTCTCGAGGCGACTCGGATTGACCGACCATTGGGATCCGGTCAAAGTCGAACATGAATTGAGTTCGTACCTGCCCGGGCACCAGTGGGGAACGTTCAGCCTCCACCTGATCTTGCACGGACGCAGGGTCTGCGATGCTCGCAAGCCGAGATGTGGCGAATGCACGCTTGCAGACATCTGCCCCTCTGCAGGCGTTCCAGTCGACGGTCCGACGACGCGTCGCTCACCTCGCCGTACTGCTCATCTCTCGCAAGACTGAGATTCGACGTGACTGATCGCAGTCACGTCAACGAGCGGACGAAGTCTCTGAGCTTGCCCTTCGAGACGTCGAGTTGAGATTCGAGATCCAGCACGAGGACCGGTACGCCTCTGGATGCGAGAAATTCTCCATAATCCAACCATCTTCGAAGATTCATTCGGCTCAATTCGAGAAGTGCCTCATCGGACTGGTCGAGGTGGGCGACACGTTTGACTCCTCGTGCAGCCCGTTGATGGAGTCTCTGCAGGATGATCGTCGGATCGGCGCAGCACACGACAATGGCCCTTCGGTGCATCAGATCATCGAAGAGTTCCTCGTTATCGACTGCGTAGGAGCGAAGTTCATTGCTGAAGAACTGTGCAAGTGAGTGATCGATGACGAAAGATCGCGATACCTGCAAGGTTCGAATCCTCCGTTCGTCACGAAGGATCTTCGAAGCCTCGCCGGAGTCATCACAGGGATGAATCCTGGGAAGCCCTTTGATCTCTGGCGGCAGGTCCAGAGGTCGAGCCACCGTCGATCCGAGTCGTTCCAACGGTTCTTGGACAGGGAACGACATTGCACCCGGAACTTTCGCGGAAGAACGAGAAACTCGTCTTCGGAAGCGGAGGTTTCATGTAAATGTTCGAGAAATGTCGACTTGCCGATCGCTGAGGGTCCGATGAGTTCGATGATCCGCCCGGGTGCGGGATCCCCGTCGGATCGAGGAAGTCGTTGGCGGCGAGGGATGCGAGGGACGCGTCTCGCCTCGAAGCCGAGCGCGAATGAAAGCTCCCGAATTCGCTCTACCAGGCTCTTTGTCGATGACGAAACGTTCCTCATCGAGATGCAAGGCGCTGGGCACGGGTCAAACCACGATGTGCGACACGCAGTGATCTCTCGGCTTCGTGGAGAGCGGCCAAGAGATCGTCGTGGCGGCCTTCCGGATCGAGGCGAGGGAGCTCTCCTTGAACGAGATCGGTGACGCGTTGGCCGTACCGATCGACCGCATCGGCGATGACTGCGAGGTCGGCGGCGATGGAGGAAAGGTCGATCGAAGTCATGACTTCAGATTAGGTCACGCCCTCACATCATTGTGCCCGAACATCACGGTGCCCGTTCAACTCCCATGCGGGCTCTGTCGAAAGCTCCGAGAACTCGGTCGACTCGGTTCGGTAGCCTTTCGCGTCGTGACTCGAGTCCCCGTTCGTGCCGATCTGTCCCTGATGGAGGGGTACCACTCTCCTCAGGTGGACGTCGACGTTCGTCTGAATACGAATGAGGCTCCCGTTGGCCCCCCGGACGCTTTCGTTGCCGACTATCTCGAGTCGGTGTCCAAGATTTCTTGGAACAGGTATCCGGACCGCTCGGCTCGCGAATTGAGAGCGTCGATCGCCGCTTTGCACGATGTGTCTCCGGAGATGGTGTTTCCCGCCAATGGGAGCAACGAAGTTCTTCAGACTCTGCTTCTCACATTCGCCGGTCCGGGCCGGAAAGTCCTCACGTTCGAGCCGACGTATCAATTGCACGGGCACATAGCTCGGATCTCAGGCGCTGAAGTCGTCGAAGGCGAACGCTGTCGTGACTTCACCATCGATGAAGACGCGATGCAGTCCTTGTTGAAGGAGCAGTCTCCTCACATCACCTTCTTGTGCTCGCCGAACAATCCCACGGGGACCGTCGATGCACCGTCGACCGTTCGCGCTGCCCTTGCTTCATCGACGGGTCTCGTTGCCGTCGACGAAGCGTACGGACAGTTCGCTCCGTGGAGTGCGCTCGACCTGGTGGACGAAGAAACGCCCCTCGTCGTCGTGCGCACCTTTTCGAAAACATGGAGCATGGCGGCAGCGCGTCTCGGCTATCTCATCGGTCCGCGTTGGCTCGTGGCCGAACTGGACAAGGTGGTTCTTCCGTATCATCTCGATGCCGCCAAGCAGATCGCAGGAGTGATCGCAGTTCGCTATCGAAACGAGATGGATGCGCGAGTTGCGGATCTGATCTCCGAGCGGACTCGCTTGTCGGCTGGGTTGCGCCGACTCGACGTCGACGTGTTCGACAGCGGTGCGAATTTCGTTCTGTTTCGTCCGCGCGCGATGCAAGGACGACGGGTATGGCAGGGTCTCCTCGACCGTCGAGTTCTCGTTCGCGACTGTTCGAGCTGGCCTCGGCTCGAAAACTGTCTGCGGGTCACGATCGGCACCGAACAGGAGAACGACATTTTTCTCGAACGACTCACGGAGGTCTTGTCATGAGCCGGGCTGCACAACGTACGCGGACGACCGGAGAGACGTCGGTCGAGATCTCATTGGATCTCGACGGTTCGGGACGATGCGAGGTCTCTACAGGAATTCCGTTCTACGACCACATGCTGTCCCAAGTCGGCAAGCACGGCTCCTTCGATCTGACGATCAAAGCAGAAGGCGACCTCCACGTCGACACTCACCACACAGTGGAGGATGTGGCGATCACATTCGGAGAAGTTCTACGTGAAGCCCTCGGTGACAAGGCTGGTGTGCGGCGATTCGCAAGCGGCCTGTATCCACTCGATGAGTCACTCGTCGAGATCGCCATCGATTTGTCCGGCCGACCGTTCATCGTCTGGGACGTCCCGTTGCCGGAGTGTCTGCCACTCGGCAATCCGCCGTTCGACCCCCAACTCGCAGAACATGCAATCGCATCTCTCGTCACGACGGCTCAGATCACGG
>JBDLRO010000041.1:0-2633 GCA_039800025.1 Actinomycetota bacterium
ATACGGAATGCAGCGTTATCTCGAGATCGGCCTCGAAGCCGGGAGAACTCTTGAAAATGTCCTCGCTGCGTACCGGGTTGGGGTGGACCCAAATCCCTTGTTCGACGCGCACACCTTGCCCGACGGCGTCGAGATCCATTCGATCCCATCAGATGATTACTTCGCCCGCCTGCCCCGGCGTACGGCTTTCGACTTCGTCTTCGTGGATGGCCTGCACACCTATCAGCAGACCTATTGCGATGTCATCAATGCATTCCGCCACTGCCCGAAAGGCGTGCTGCTCATCGACGACGTCGTCCCGAGCGATTGGATCTCGGCCATTCCCGACCAGGCCGAATCTCTCGAACTACGCCGCCAACACGGCATCGACAACATCGACTGGCACGGGGACGTCTTCAAGGTGATCTTGATGTTGAGGGATCACCACCCCGAGCTCGATTGGGTGACCATTACCGACCGTGGAAACCCCCAGACTTTCGTCTGGCGCCAGGGTCGCGCCCGTATTCGCTCGGTCTCCGACGCCGTAGTCGACTCGTATGGGCGCGTCACCTATGCCGACGTCTTCGATGCCGGAGTGCCGAGTTACTTCCACCCCTGCGAGGAAGCCGAAGCTCTGCCCCGCGTGATCGCCGGCATCGCTGCAGTTCGGGCCCGCCGTCGGCGCCTCTTCCCCCATCCCTAGACTGAGCCGGTGCATCGCCCCATTCGGTTCGTCATCGTCGGTCTGGTCGCTGTTGTGTGTGCGGCGACAGCAGTGGCCTGCTCCGGATCCGATGACTCCGACTCGACATCGAGCGCCAATTCCACGCCGTTCATCGAGACCGATCCCACTCAGACCGTGACTAGAGAGAGCGACGGTGTCTTGCGCTTCGGGGTTCTGCTGCCATCGCAGATCATGGAGACCTCTCAGATCGAAAGCGTGCAAGCGGTGCTCACGGCGATCGTCGACCAGGTAAATGGCCGCTCTGGTTTTCGCGGCGCCCCAATCGAGCTCGTGATCGCCACCGAAACCGGCAATTCCGCAACCGATCAGGCAACGGTGCAGACGCTGATCGCCAATTCGAACATCGATGCCCTCATCGGCCCCTCGTCATCGGACATTGCAGAACGGGTCAATCGTGACGTCACAGCTGCTGGTGTGGGAGTGTGCTCACCCGTTGCGACGTCGCTCAACCTGTCGAAACTGCCCGATGACGGACTCATGATTCGCACCGTCCCGACGGATGCCACGATCGCGAAGGCCATGGTGCAGCTCGTGACCGAGAGTGGTTTCGTCACGGCGTCGGTCATCTACCCCGATGATCCATATGGGCGCGGACTTCTCGCCGTCCTGCACGATGAACTCGCCGCACGTGATTTGAACGTGCCCCAGAACGATGTGCCGGTCGAAGACGTGGATATTGCCTACAGAGTTGCTGCCGATGGCACTTGGTCGACTGAGATCGACATCGAAGGAATCACCAACCGCGTGGTCCTCGTCATCGGAGATGAGAACGTTGCGAACGACATCTTGTCGAAGGTCGAACTGAAAGTCGTGATCGCCAACGACGGTTTCGTCGGCGTCGACGCCAGCACGATCGCTGCCGACAACGGTCGAACATTCTTGACATCGTTGTCGTCGTTCGAAGGCGTCACCGTCGATGCCTTCTCGGGCGGTACCGACATCATTGCCAACCTGCGTGATCAGGGCGTCGATGTTTCGGTGAGTTCACCGATTCCGTTCCTGACCAAGTTCGTCGATTGCCTGAACGTGATGGTGTTGTCGGCTCTCGCGACGTCGAGTGACGACCCGCGTGTGTTCATGGCTGCTTCCGAAGCGACCACCACGAGTGGCTCGAAGTGCACGCGGATCGACGAGTGCGTCAACGCTCAGGAACAGGGGTTGAACTTCGACTACGACGGTGCGACTGGTGAACTGGATCTCGACGCCAACGGCGATGTCGTCAACGGGTCTGTGCTGCTGTACGCATTCGGTCCCGATGGGACGTCACAACCCGTGGAGCGTGTCCGGGTTCAGTGATCGCGTGATGCGAGTGCGAAATCGTTGATCGAGCTGCTCGTTGATCGGGCGCCGTACTGGCGTGTCGTCGTGTTCGACACTCACGCAGGGCTGTAACGCACGGCAGAGCCATCACGAGTGAACCCGTACAGGGTCACTCCGCCACGTCGTGCAGAGCGCGCCGCAAGTGCCGTCGGCGCACTCACCGAGACAACCGTTCCGAAGCCAGCGGCCCACGCCTTTTGCACCATTTCGAAACTCGCTCGGCCGGACACGAAGAGCCCCCACTGATGAGCCGGCAGTTGCTTGTCGAGCAGGAGATTGCCGACCACTTTGTCGACCGCATTGTGCCGACCGACATCTTCACGCACGACGATCGGGTTGCCCGAGACGTCGAAGGCGGCGGCGGCGTGAACCGCGCCAGTGTCCTTGAACAGCGACTGGTGTCGCATCACCGTGTCCGGGATGTCGAGCAGCGTCTCGATGTCGAACTGCACGAGTTGCTCAGGTGATAACGGCTCGAGGCGGTCAGCGAGATCGTCGATCGACTGCGATCCACACAGGCCGCAACTCGACGTGGTGGTACCGAGACGTGCTTCAGGAACGGGAGCTCGGCCACCTGTTTCGACAGTGA
>JBDLRO010000042.1:0-3435 GCA_039800025.1 Actinomycetota bacterium
GTGGACGGTCGCAACATTCTCGATCGCTCCCAATGGCGCAAGGTCGGCTTCGATTACGAAGGAATCGGTCGCTGAGGATGAGAGTTCTTCTTGCAGGCGGAGCAGGATTCATCGGATCTCACCTCAGTGATGTTCTGGTGGAGCGAGGCGACTCAGTGGTCTGCGTCGACAATCTGTCGACCGGCAGGGCTCAGAACATCGAACATCTCGTCGATCACCAATCGTTCTCCTTCGTGGAAGCCGACATCACACAACCTCTTTCGGATTGGATGCCGACAACTGGCCAATTCGATGCTGTGCTCGATTTCGCGAGTCCCGCATCTCCGAGCGATTTCGCGACGATGCCCCTCGAGATCCTCGCAGTCGGAAGCACCGGAACTCGCAATCTCCTCGATCTCGCAGATCGAGACGGCGCCCGCTTCTTTCTCGCTTCGACGAGCGAGGTCTACGGCGATCCGCTCGTCCACCCCCAACCCGAGACGTATTGGGGAAACGTGTCGTCCATCGGACCGCGCAGCTGTTACGACGAGGCAAAGCGGTTCAGCGAGGCACTCACGATGGCCTACCACCGCAATCGCGGTGTCGACGTTCGTATCGCTCGCATCTTCAACACCTATGGGGAGCGCATGCGCCCGCTCGACGGCAGAGTGGTGAACACCTTCGTCGTTCAGGCTCTGCGCAACGAGGACATCACGGTGTTCGGAGATGGCCGCCAGACTCGAAGTTTCTGCCATGTCGCCGATGAGGTGCGCGGACTCGTGGCGCTCCTCGATTCGGATCGAACCTCGCCGACCAACATCGGCAATCCGGGCGAGTTCACCATGCTCGATCTCGCACGGGAAGTCATCGAGCTGACCGGTTCCTCGAGCGGGATTCGCCTCCTTCCGCTTCCGCCCGAGCGCGAGGGAGACCCAGCTCAACGATGTCCGGACATCACCGTTGCCAATCGTGAACTCGACTGGGAGCCGACGATCTCGCTACGCGAAGGTCTCACCAGAATGATCGATCACTTCCGTACCACCGAATCGATCGTGTGAAGAAGGACGTCAGTGCCGAGCTTCTCGGCGAGTGACGAGTCGATCGATCGTCGCCGAAGTCTCAGTCGTCACCCAGGCGTTGGCGATCGAGCCATCCGAACAAGACCGCGATCGCCCGCGGGTCGTGACGCAATCGGTGTCCGGCTCCATCGATGACTCGCATTTCAGCACTCCCGTGGGCTTCGGCAAGCTGTCGAGTGTCCGATGGCGGAACGCTCTCGTCATCGTCACCGTGCAACAACAGCAGCGGCCGCGGCGAGAAGCGACCCGCCGCACTCACGGGGCGGAAGCGACGCAGCTCACGTGTCCATTCGTCGAAGTCGACGGGAAATCGCGGAGTGCGAACAGCTCCCACCGAGCGGCAGTGCTCGAGGAATCGACGGGGCTGAGCTGCCCAATCGTCGAAATCTGCACGGACTCCCAGGAGCGCACAGCCCTTGATTCTCGGGTCATCGGCTGCGACACAGATGGCGAGTGACCCACCCGTATTCGAGCCGACGAGCCACAGCCCGGTCGGCTGAGTGTGTTCGATCATGTGATCGATGGCCGCACGCAGGTCGTCGACCCAACCTTGCAATGAGAAGTCGCCCGAACTCTCGCCGCATCCGCGGAATGTGAAAGACATGGCTGCAAAACCGAGTTCGTTGGCCATGCGATCGATCAACTCGGGGAACGTGTTCGCAGAGTGTCGGGCATCGATCGGTCCGAACGGGAACGAATGACACATGATCAAGGCCGGGAGGGGCTCGTCGCGTCCGCTCGGCTTTGCGAGATAACGCGGCAGTTCGACGTTGTCGAATGCGATCGTCCCGTTGCTGATCATCGACGACCGTCAGGCACGTGGCTTGCGATGGCGTCGGCGCATTCCCGGCTTCGCCAGCGTGTACCCGCGATTTCGCGCTTCTGCGAGCGTGTCCGGGCCGAAGCAGATTCCGGTCTCTGCGGCGACGATCTCGTCGATGACCGCTGAGTCCTCCCAGGAATCGACGTCGTAGACGAGCTGGGTTCGCTTGTCCCCGAGAAAACGGGTGTGCTCGAACTTCGTGGGGCGTTCCATGTCCGATCACGGTACTAGGTTCGCGGTTGCGCAAACCTTGTCAGCGGACAAGTCGGACCATTCGAGGGCGGCAGATGAGCGATATTCGAAGTGACGTGAAGCGGATCGACTTCTTCTTCGATCCGATGTGTCCCTGGGCGTACCAGACGTCATTGTGGATCAGAGAAGTCCGTCGACTCACCGGTCTCGAGATCGACTGGAGATTCTTCAGCCTCGAGGAGATCAACCGTCCAGAGGGAAAGAAGCACCCTTGGGAGCGCGAACTCGCATACGGCTGGAGTCCCATGCGTGTCGGCGCCCGCCTTCGACGTCGGGATGCGGCGATGTGCGATGCCTGGTATCTCGCGTGTGGGCGAACGCTCCACGAGCTCGGACGCAAACCGCACGACCCCGAGATCGCTCGCGCCCTTCTCGTGGACATCGGCGCTCGCGCCGAGGACTGGGACGAAGCCCTCGCAGATTCGACGACCCATGACGACGTTCGCAGCGATCACGAATTCGCCGTTCGCGAACTCGGCGGATTCGGCGTGCCGATTCTGCTGATTCCGCGACCGAATGGCGCACCTGCGAAAGCCGTCTTCGGTCCAGTCGTTGTTCCCGCCCCGATGGGTGATGAAGCTCTCGCTCTGTGGGATCTGACTCTTGCCTATACGCGGATCGACGGTCTGTACGAGATCAAGACGCCGAAACTCCCGAGCGACCTCGAGGCGATCGGCCGAGCATTCACCCCGTACCTCGAGGGTCGGGACTGGCAAAGTGTGCAGAATCCAGCGCTGTGACATCCGACAGAAAGTGAACCGACATGATTCCCCATGACACGATCGACGCACTCGCCATGTGTTTCACGACGCTGAGCGAACTCGGATCCCACCTGTCCGAACCCGAGTGGAAGACGGCCACCGATCTTCCCGGGTGGAGCGTGCAGGACAACCTGTCGCATCTGGTCGCGATCGAGCGGACCCTTCAAGGTCTACCCGGAACGGACCATCGTGCTGCTCCGGTCGACTACGTCAAGAATCCGATCGGCGAGATGAACGAGAACGAGATCGACAGTCGTCGACATCTGACCGGCTCACAGGTGCTCGACGAGTGGAACGAAATCAGCGGGCAGCGCCTAGCGACTCTGCGCTCTGCCGACGACACGTACTTCGATGCACCCGCAATGACGCCGACCGGTCCAGGAACGGTTGCGGATTTCTTGCACATCCGAGTCCTCGATTGCTGGGTTCACGAACAGGACATGCGTCGAGCAGTGGGCGTACCCGGTCATCTCTCCGGTCCAGCGGCAGAACTGACGATCGATCGCCTGATTCGCACGATCCCCATCGTCGTCGGAAAGCG
>JBDLRO010000043.1:0-17867 GCA_039800025.1 Actinomycetota bacterium
TCCGCTCGACGCAGGACAATTGTCGAACGCAACCGCAATCGAAGCATTCACCGCGGTGCTGCTCCAGTTGAACGTGCGCTACAAGACGCGAGTTTCACCCAAATTGACCGGTATCAAGGCGATGCCTCGAGGATGATGAAGCTCTACGACACTGCGAGACGATCGGTCGTTCCGTTCGAACCCGGCCCGCTCGTCACGATGTACACGTGCGGGATCACGCCGTACGACGCGACCCACATCGGTCATGCGGCGACATTTCTCGCCTACGACGTTCTGCAACGACGTCTGATCGATTCCGGACACGAGGTGAGGTGCGTTCGCAACGTCACCGACGTCGACGATCCATTGTTCGCAAAGGCTCGTGAACTCGGAGTTCACTATCTCGACCTCGCTGCGGGAGAGGAGGCGAGATTCGAAAGGGACATGGCGGCGTTGAACGTCTTGCCGATGTACTCGTCGCCACGAGCCTCATCGGCCATCTCGGACATTCGCGGTTTCATCGGAATGGTCCTCGAGCGCGGCTTCGCATACGAGTCGGGTGGATCCGTGTACTTCGACGTGAGCAAGTTCGAATCGTTCGGAACCGTCAGCCATTACTCGCACGATCAGATGATCGGGTTCGCCCGCGAGAGAGGCGGTGATGTCGACAATCCGAACAAGCGGCATCCTCTCGATTTCGTGCTGTGGCAGCCGTCCGCAGACGACGAACCCTCGTGGGATGCCGTGTGGGGTGCCGGGAGACCGGGATGGCACATCGAGTGTTCGGCATTGGCATTGCGCGAATTGGGAGAGACGATCGACCTGCACGGAGGTGGGTCCGATCTGATCTTTCCGCATCACGAATGCGAACGTGCTCAGAGCGAGGCTGCGACAGGCCAGCCCTTCGTCCGCCATTGGATGCATGTGGCGATGGTGTTCATGGACGGAGCGAAGATGTCCAAGAGCCTCGGAAATCTGGAATTCGTCGATGCGCTTCGCAAGGTGTGGGATCCACGTGTCATTCGACTGGCGATCATCGACAACCATTACCGACGAGAGTGGGAGTGGACCTCGGCACTTCTTCCTGCGGCTGGAAAGCGACTCGAAATCTGGGAGCAGGCATCGTTCGTCGATGACTCTCGCGACGAATCCCTCCTCACCGAGGTGCGAGGTCGTCTCGATGACGATCTCGATACTCCTGCTGCTATCAGTGTGATCGACCAGGCTGCTGCTCGGGGCCATTCGGTGAAACACGTCGCGAGCCTGCTCGGCATCGAACTCTCTCCCCGCTCGCCAGGCTGATCTCCTCCGCGGCCTGCACACGTCTGGGCCGGATGCTCGAGGAGCGGGCGTCCTGTCACATGTGGTCATGTGAAATCGGTCCACGACACGAGAATTGAACGCTCGGAGACTAATCTTCCGGCTTCGGGCTTCATTCTGTAGGACGGAGCAGGAGAATCATGAAAGTACAGGGGGCAGGAAAAGCACAAGCTCGTGCTCGCTCCGTGCTGCGCCCCGTGTCCCGTTTGCTGTGGGACATCGAGATCAAAGGACTCGAGCGCCTTCCCCAAGGCGGCCCGGCAATCCTGTGTCCGAATCACATCAGCTTCCTCGATTCTGCGTTTCTGATGCTGACTCTGCCACGGAACATCTCTTTCGTGGGCAAGGCCGAATACATGGACTCGTGGAAGACCAAATTCCTCTTTCCTGTCATGGGCATGATTCCGATCGACCGTTCAGGGGGTGAGAAGAGCCAGGCCGCCCTCGATGCTGCGCTGGACGTTCTACGAAGAGGAGAGATCTTCGGCATCTTCCCTGAGGGAACTCGCAGCAGAGACGGCTGCCTCTACAAGGGTCGCACGGGTGCCGCTCGACTTGCGACAACGATCAACTGTCCGATCTTTCCCGTCGGGATCGTCGGAACCGACAAGATTCAGCCGCCCGACGCCAAGGCTCCCAAGGTGCTCAAGTCCTGCTCGATCACCATCGGACGTCCCGTCGACCCGAATCGCTACACCGAGGCGACCGAACCTCATCGTGCCTGGAGGGCAATGATCGACGAGGTCATGTTCGAGATTCGTGAAATGACAGGTCAGGTCTACAAAAATGTCTATGCGGGTAAGTCGGCGGATTACGAGAGCGTGACGTCCTCACGTGTCGCTCACGTCAACGAGCCACTCGTCGAGTCTCCAGTGCCCGCTTCGATGAATGCAGGCGCAAATACCTCCCGTGCCGGAGTCGATGCCTGACCCTAAACTCACCGGGTCATGTCGGATATCACCATTTCACTCCCGGACGGTTCGAAAAGGGAGGTTGCCCCAGGGTCGACTTCGCTCGATGTCGCCGCTTCGATCAGCCGAAATCTTGCCAAGGCAGCAGTTGCTGCTCGGGTGAACGGCGAGCTCACCGACCTCGGGTCGCCTTTGAGTCATGGTTCTTCGGTCGAGATCGTGACCGCCGATTCCGATTCGGGCCGGCACGTTCTTCGACACTCGACCGCTCATGTCCTCGCCCAGGCGGTGACGCAGCTGTTCCCCGGTGCCAAGTACACGATCGGTCCTGCGATCGAGAATGGCTTCTATTACGACTTCGATCTGGCGGGTCGCACGTTCACCGAAGCCGACCTCGAAGCCGTCGAGGCCAAGATGCGCGACATCATGGCAGCGGATCAGCCGTTCGAGCGATCGTCGATCGACATCGATGAGGCGTTGCGCCTGTTCGAACAGCAGCCGTACAAATGCGAGATCATCGAGCGCGTTCGTGGAGGCGGAGCGGACGGCGCCGATAACGGTGAAGTGGGAGATGGCGGGGACTCCGTCAGCGTGTACCGGAACTCCGATGAGTTCGTCGATCTGTGTCTCGGTCCACATGTACCGAGCACCGGCAGGCTCGGACATTTCAAATTGCAGAAGGTGTCCTCGGCATACTGGCGCGGAAACGAAAAGGGTCCCACGCTCCAACGCATCTATGGAACAGCGTGGGAGAGCAAAGCAACACTGAACGACTATTTGACCCAGCTTGCGGAGGCGGAGCGACGCGACCACCGCAAGTTGAGTGTGGAACTGGACCTCTTGTCATTTCCGTCCGAGCTCGGCGGCGGACTCGCCGTCTGGCATCCCAAGGGGGCGATCGTTCGCAAGCTGATGGAGGACTACAGCCGTTCGCGACATCAAGAGGGTGGATATCAGTTCGTCTTCACACCCCATTTGTCGAACGCAACGCTGTTCCAGACGTCGGGTCACTTGGACTTCTACGCCGATGGGATGTACCCGCCGATGGAGATGGACAACGGCGTCTACTACCCGAAGCCGATGAACTGCCCGATGCATTGCCTGATCTTCCGCGGACGGCAACGCAGTTACCGGGAACTTCCACTCAGGCTCTTCGAGCTCGGAACCGTCTACAGATACGAGCGAGCGGGAACCTTGCACGGTCTCCTGCGCATTCGAGGTTTCACTCAGGACGACAGCCACATCTACTGCACGGAAAACCAGTTGCAGGACGAGATCATCTCCCTTCTCGACTTCGTCATCAGTGTGTTGAAGGCGTTCGGCTTCGAAGACTTCTCGTTCCACCTCTCGACGAAGGACCCCGCCAAATACGTCGGCACCGATGAGATCTGGGATTCCGCCACTGACGCGCTCGCAATGGCACTTCAGACTCATGGAGTCGAGTACACCGTCAAGCCTGAAGACGCAGCTTTCTACGGTCCCAAGATCGACATTCACGTCCGTGACGCGATCGGTCGAAATTGGCAGCTGTCGACGATCCAATGTGATTTCAATCTGCCCGAGCGTTTCGGACTGGAGTACGTCTCGCCTGAAGGAACGCGGAAGCGGCCGATCATGCTCCATCGGGCTTTGTTCGGCTCGGTCGAGCGCTTCTTCGGCGTCCTTGTCGAGCACTACGCAGGTGCATTTCCCGTGTGGCTGAGCCCGGTTCAAGTGCGGGTTCTTCCCGTTGCCGAGACCCACGATGAATATGCGCGGTCGGTCGTCGATTCACTGCGACGAGCGGGGGCTCGTGTCGATTCGGTGGAAGCTGTCGACCCACTCGGAAAGCGGATTCGATCTGCCAAATTGGAGAAGATTCCCTATGTTCTCGTGGTCGGTGACGACGACATCGAACACGGAACTGTCGGTGTCAACACGCGTGATGGTTCCGTGGATCGCGGAGTTGGTCTTTCCCAGTTCGTCGAGCGAGTCAGCAAAGAACTGACGATGTCGATGCCCTCTGGTGCGGATCGATCATGAGTCTCCTCGTCATCGGTCCATGATCGACAACATCTGGTCCGGTTGGCGTTCGCAGTACGTCTCAGGTCTCGACAAAGTCGTCGTCGGCGGCAGTCGGAACGGGGGTGTCGACGGTCCGAGTGTCTTCCGGAAGATTCTCGATTCCGGATTGTCCGATGAGGAAACGTTCGTCGTCCATCGAGGAGACCGTGTTTTCACGATCATGAACTCGTTTCCCTATTCCGTGGGACACGTTCTCGTCCTTCCGTACCGGCAGGTTGCAGAGATCTCGGACCTCGACTCCGAAGAATTCGGCGAGTTGTGGAAGGAGGTCGAATCTGCGGTGGCTGTCCTTCGAGACGCACTCGGACCCGATGGATTCAACATCGGGCTCAACCTCGGCGCTGCCTCTGGAGGAAGTGTGAGCGAGCACCTCCATGTTCATGTCGTCCCGCGCTGGTTCGGCGATGCCAATTTCATGGTCGCGACTGCCTCGGTGAAAGCGATTCCCGAAGCGCTCGATGTCACGGCGGCTCGCCTTCGTTCGACTTGGGAACTCCGCAAGAATGATCGCAGCGCGAACAGGAAGGAACAGCCGTGAGCAACGACGAGAAGACGAAGGGGAGAAATGATTCGTCGGCTGAGTTCCGTGACAGGCTGCCCGATGAACTCGTCGCCATCACCCACTCCGATGAGTATTCGTTTCCCGACAACAGCCGCCGACGGATTCCAGGGATCATCTATTTCGTGGCTGGGATCGCAGTTGCAGGGTTGGCATTGATCCGCGGGAATGAAGGTCCGTTCGTGAACTCGGGCCTCGTCGCAGGAGCCGTTCTCTTGATCGTCATCGGCCTGTACTCGATCGGTTCGGGTTGGCGGATGCGTGTCGACGAGCAGGAGGCTCTGGCTGCGGCCGGTTCGGCGGTGGGGTTCGTCGTCGGTCACGCATCTGCTCAGCAGGTGTGGCGAGGACTTCGCAGCCGTCCGACCTGGCGGGTCTTGTGCTATTCGAGTGAGAACCCTCCGCGTCAGCGAGGTCTCGTCCTTGTCGACGCAGTGTCGGGGCAGGTCGTCGAACACATGACTCAGGACAACGAAGAAGACTGGCCGAATCAATGAAGTTGCTTTCAGCCCTGCCCGTCCCGAGTGGTCCTGGGTCTCTAGACTGACTCCATGTTCGACGGCCAGTTCAGAAGTTCGGTCGACAAGGCCGTCAAACCCCTTGGTGATTCGCTCAGAAAGACGCGCATCTCTCCCGACCACCTCACCATTGCAGGGCTGGTCATTGCATGTGGGGCCGCCGTTTCGATTGCACTCGGATACTTGGCTCTCGGTTTGCTGCTCGTGATTCTCGCAGCGCTGCCAGATCTCCTCGACGGAGCACTGGCGAAGGCGTCCAACACTTCGAGCCAGCGCGGTGCCTTCTTCGACTCGGTCATCGACAGAGTCACCGACTCATTGCTGCTCGGCGGCATTGCGTGGTACTTGGCTGGTGAGGAGTCCGCCTACGTGGCGATTCTCCCGTTCGCTGTGGCTGCAGCGAGTTCGGTGATCTCGTACGAACGTGCGAAGGCCGAGTCCCTTGGCTTGTCCGCAAAGGGTGGTTTGATGGAGCGCGCCGAGCGCATCATCATGCTGTGTCTCGGTCTGCTCTTCCCGGTTCTCCTCGTGCCCATTCTCTGGGTGATGCTGGTCCTCACGACCGTGACAGCTCTGCAGAGGTTCGTGAAGGTGTGGAACCAGGCAGCGGTTGCGCCGGTGACAGCTGAGCGCATCGAGATGCGGCGCTCGCGCCGGCGGAGTCGGAGAGCCGCGCGCCGGACTCGGCTGACCGCGGCTCGACGTCAACGTCGAGACTGAATCGTCCTTCTGTGGTCGACCCGTCCTCTCCCACATCCGTACTGCGCGGACTTGCTGACTCGGCAACCGTGTCGGGCTACAAGGTCGGGTCGCTGCTCTCGAAGACCGTTCCGAGTTCTCTGACCGGTCCACTCGGATCGGTTCTCGGCCTTCCTGCGTCGTTGTCCATGAGGACTCGACGCGCGATGGTGGAGAGGCACATGCGTCGCCTGCACCCCAAGGCGCGATCTTGGGAGATTCGCAGGTTGACCCAAGCCGTTTTCGACAGCTATGCGCGGTACTACCTCGAGAGTTTTCGGTTGCCCGCTCTCTCCAAACGTCAAGTCGCTTCAGCATTCTCGGTCGAGGGTTACGACGAGCATCTCTTGACAGCGCTCGAACGGGGCAATGGGGCGATCCTCGCTCTGCCCCATCTCGGGGGATGGGAGTGGGCAGGGAGGTGGGCTGCGGACAACGGGCAACGACTAGCGGTCGTCGTCGAGCCTCTCGAACCCGTGGAACTGTTCGAGTGGTTCGCGGACTTGAGGCGTCAATTCGGCATGAAGGTGATTCCCCTCGGACCCGATGCGGGTTCGGAATGTCTGAAGGCACTGCGGAACAACGAAGTTCTGTGCCTCCTCAGCGACCGCGACTTGACGGGATCCGGCGCACCGGTCGAATTCTTCGGTGAAGGCACGACTCTTCCCGCCGGTCCGGCAACTCTCGCTCTGAGGTGTGGCTCGGCGCTCCTGCCGACGGCTGTGTACTTTTCGAACAGGACGTCCGGACATCACGCGATCATCAGGCCTCCCATCGAGTGCTCTCGTCAGGGCGGCTTGCGCGAGGACGTCAATCGAATCACACAAGTTCTCGCCGACGAACTCGAGCTCCTGATTCGCCGAGCCCCGGAACAGTGGCACCTGCTCCAACCCAACTGGCCTTCGGATCCGGGACACGCTCTCTTCATCGAGAGAAACGCCCAGCGTTTCCAGTGACCCTCAGTCGTCTCGGACTGCTCAGCGCGAATAGACGTCGAACAGTTCTCCGATTGCCTTGACCTGACCTCCAGACGTGCTCGACATCACGGCGATCGGTTCGATACCGAGTGCTCGCCAGCGCAGGAATCCGTGGCGAACGTCCTCGGCGGTGCCGAAGAGCGTGCAGTCCTCCAGCCATCGGTCGGACATGAGATGTGCATGATCGCTGGCGTTTCCTTCGGCGATGGCTTTTTCGATCGCTTCCATCTCCTCGACGTATCCCGCAGACTTCCAATAGTTGCGGTAGTTCGGGAGTCGCACGTACGTCGACATCGTCTTTCGATTCACAGCGGCAGCGGCGGCTCGATCCTCGCTGACGACAGTCGGAATCATGTTGGCCAGATAGAAGCCGGATGTCCGTTGTGTCGCGTCCACACGGGCCACTTGAGCAGTGGTGTGGGAGTAGCTGGCGTTCGCCCACAGCGCACCCTCGGCGATGTCGGCAGCGAGATCGAGCATGCGATTTCGCAGTGCCGCCACATAGATCGGGGGAAGTTCGCCGCCATATTTCTCGTTCGCATGAAGTGATTCGACGAACGTGCGCATGTCGCCGAGAGGCGGCCCCATCGAGGTACCGAGCCGTCGGACCATCGGCTCGTGGCTGACTCCCAGTCCGAGGGCGAATCGTCCACCTGAAACCTCGTGGATGTGGCTCGAGAGGGAGCCGATCTCACCGACGGAATTTCCGTAAATCCCTTGGATGGCGGTGTAGAAGTGCACGTTGCTCGTGACATGGGCCAAGCTCGCACAGAGACCGAGAGCACTTCCCAGCGTCGGACAGGCAATGGCCGGGAACCCTCGGGTTTCGGCCTCGACTGCCAATTCGAGGATTTGGCGCCTCTTGCTGGGTGACGCCACGAGGGACACTGCAGGGAGAGCGTCGGACATCACTGAATCGAGAGGGCGAATCGCGGAACCAGCAGACATGCTTCCGACGGTATCCCGCATCGGTAGGTTGAGACGACCATGGTCGGACCGGATTCAGATCGCCGCGAAGTTTCCGCTCGCGGGCTTCTTCGTATCGGGCTCTTGTGTCCCTACAGTCTCACGACTCCGGGAGGAGTGCAGGGCCAGGTCATGGGTCTCGCGCGCGCTTTGCGTCGATTCGGTCACGAGGTACGCGTCCTCGGACCGTGCGACGGAGCGCCGCCGGACACGTTCGTGACACCGATCGGAGAGTCGTTGCCGACGGTGGCGAATGGCTCGATCGCTCCATTGGCGCCGGACCCCTCTGCTGCATTGCGAACCATCCGGGTTCTGCGCGACGAGGGCTTCGATGTGCTCCATCTCCATGAGCCACTGACTCCGGGTCCGAATCTCACTGCTCTCGTGATGCGAACCGCTCCAATCGTCGGAACGTTTCATGCCGCCGGAGACAGCTTGAGTTACAAGTATCTCAACGGTCCACTGAAAGGTTTCGCAAGCGCAATCGACGCGCGTATCGCAGTGTCGAAGGATGCCGTTGCACTCGCTCAGAGATACCTCGGCGGTGACTACGCCATTCTTCCGAATGCCGTCGACATCGACCAGTATCGACCTACCCCCGGAGCGACCGTGAAGGTCGGCTCTTCGCTCCGCAAGAGCATCTTCTTCTGTGGTCGACACGAACCGCGAAAAGGTCTCGAGATCTTGTTGAGGGCTCATGCCCAACTGGCCGACGACGTCGAGCTCGTGATCGCATCCGATGGACCTGAGACCGAGCGACTGAAATCCGAGTTCCCCGAGCAGGATCGAGTTCGCTGGCTCGGACGTATCACGGAAATGGACAAAGCCGAGCATCTTCGGCAGGCTTCGGTCTTCTGTGCGCCGTCTCTGGGCGGGGAGAGTTTCGGGGTGGTGCTGATCGAGGCGATGGCTGCCCATACTCCGGTGGTGGCCAGTGCTCTCGACGGCTACATGAACGTCGCCACTGACGATCTCGATGCAGTGCTGGTCGAGCCGGGAGACGTGGAAGCGCTCCGAGACGCACTGTCACGAATTCTGAGCGACTCGTCTCTCGTTCAGCGTCTCACCGAGGCCGCAAGTCAGCGAGCCAACGATTTCTCGATGACTGCACTCGCTCGAGCCTATGTCGACGTGTACCACGAGGTGATCGAAGACCGTCTGCGGGAAGTTCCTCGATGGAACGCCGGTTCGACCCTCCAGCGGTCATTGTCCGGAACGTTTCCCGCAGAGATCGGCGACATCTCTGAATTCATTCGGCGTTTCCGAGCCACCCTCCGATCCGTGACGGCAGCGACATGGGGCAGAGACGTGCCCCGACCCACATGGGTCTCCCGATTCGCTGCACTCCTCGCTGACCGCGTGCGTCGTATGCTGAGACGGTGACTGCTCTCATCATCGTTCTCGTCATCGTCGCGGTCCTCGTCCTCTTCGGCATTCTCGCCTACAACGGACTGGTTCGGCAGCGAAACCAAGTGGACAACGCGTGGTCTCAGGTCGATGTTCAGCTGAAGAGGCGACTCGACCTCATCCCGAATCTCGTCGAGTCAGTCAAGGGCTACGCCAAGCACGAACAGGCAACCTTTCAGGCTGTGATCGAGGCTCGCCAGGCGGCGCTCGCAGCACCGTCTCAGCCAGGTCCGCAAGCGACAGCGGATGGTGCCGTCACAGGAGCGTTGCGTCAGCTGTTCGCCTTGTCCGAGGCCTATCCGGACCTGAAGGCGAACCAGAACTTCCTCAGTCTGCAAGAGGAACTGACGTCGACGGAGAGCCGGGTCGCATACGCGCGCCAGTTCTACAACGACTCCGTCATGGGATACCACAACAAGCTCGACACCTTCCCGACCGTGTTCATCGCCAAACTCGGGAACTTCACACGACGCGAGTTCTTCGAAGCCGAACAAGACGCACGGACTGCGCCGACTGTCGAGTTCTGACGACATGTTCGAGCAGATCAGGTCGAACAAGCGGAAGAGCGCGCTCCTCATAGCGGGCTTCGCCGTTTTCGTTGCGCTCATCGGAGCTGTCGTCGGTTACCTCATCGGAGGAGGGGTGACGTCGTCGGTCATCGCCCTTGTGATCGCGGCCGCCATGGCTTTCGGTTCCTATTGGAAATCGGATTCGATCGCTCTTGCCGTCAGTAGAGCCAAACCCGCTGACCCCGAGACGTACCAACGACTCCACAATCTCGTCGAGGGGCTGTGTATCGCTGGGGGACTTCCCAAGCCGCGGGTCTTCGTGATCGAGGATCCTGCTCCCAATGCATTCGCGACCGGACGCAATCCCCAGCACGCGGCAATCGCAGTCACGACCGGTCTCCTCGAAAAGATGAATCGTGTGGAGTTGGAAGGAGTCGTCGCGCACGAGTTGTCGCACATACGGAATTACGACATCCTCGTCTCGACTCTGGCCGTGACACTGGTCGGAACGATCGCCATCCTGACCGACCTGTCGATCCGCATGATGTGGTGGAACGGCGGGCGAGTTTCGCGTGAAGGAGATCGACACGGCGGAGCGAATCCACTCGCTCTCGTCGGCTTCGTTCTGTTGATCGTCGCTCCGATCGTTGCCCGAGTGATGCAAGCTGCGATGAGCCGGCGGCGAGAGACCCTCGCCGATGTGTCGGCGTGTCAGTTGACTCGGTATCCCCCCGGTTTGATCTCGGCCCTCGAAAAGCTGCGGGACGACACGACGACGACTCATTCGGCATCGATGGCGACCGCTCATATGTGGATCGAGCAGCCTCTTTCCGGCGTGCGCGACGAGGGTCGTCTCAAGTGGGTCCACGGTCTCTTCGACACGCATCCACCTCTGGATGACCGAATTGCCCTTCTGAAGGATTTGTAAGATCTTCGTACCCCCGTCATCCACAAGGACATCAACGTGAAAACATCGTTCCCCGCATCAAAGGTTTCAAAAGTCGGCGCAACCCTCGTTGCCCTCGCCATGGTTCTCGGAGCCTGCGGGGGAGGGAGAACGTCGGTGATGTTGACGACGACGACTTCGACGCCCCCAGAGACGACTGCAGCTCCGACGACGACCACTGAGGCGACGACCACGACCACGATCCCGCTTCCGAAGGCACCCCTCACCGGTCTCCCCACTGCGGACCAGGCTGTGTTCAGCCGTCCGGCGATCGTTGCCAAGATCGACAATCATCCCGCAGCCCGCCCTCAGAGTGGTCTGGTCGAAGCAGACATCGTCTTCGAGGAGAACGTCGAGGGATGGACGCGATTCGCAGCGGTTTTTCATTCTCAGGGTTCTGATCCGGTTGGTCCGATCCGATCCGGTCGAACACAAGACGTGGACCTTCTGACTTCTCTCAACAGTCCGTTGTTCCTCTGGAGCGGCGGAAATCCAGCGGTCACGAAGATGATCAACAATTCGCCCCTCGTCAACATGAGCCCGTTCGCCAAGGGCACGGGCAGCGCCTTCTATCGCGCCGAGGACAAAGGGTCTCCGCACAATCTCTTCTCCAATACGAGCAAGATCTGGGAACTCGGAGCCGGACGAGGGGGTATTCCCACTCCGGTGTTCGAGTACCGAAGCGAGGCGGATGTCATCAATGGAGATGATGTCGTCGGTGTCAAGGTCACCATGGACGGCGACATGCGAGCCTCATGGGAATGGGATGCTTCAGTTGGTCGGTTCATGCGCATGCTGGACGGCAAACGGCACAATGACCCGAATGGCAATCTCGTGAACACGGACAACGTGATCATCATGGTGTGCGTCTACCGCCGCAGCCAGATCGAGAGCAGGAGTCCCGAGGCAGTGACAACGGGCACCGGGGTCGTCTGGGTGTTGACGAACGGCAAGGTGATCGAGGGAACGTGGAGTCGTCCCGACAGTGCTGCTCCATGGACCTTGACCGACGCAGCGGGCAATCCGATCAAGCTGACGCCGGGTCGTGCATGGGTCGAACTGATTCGTGAGGGACAGGCAGCTCTCGTTCCAGCCGGTGCGACTCTGGACAGCATCGCCTGGCCATCCTGATCGGGCGAGTCGTCCACGAGTGAATACGTGACGAAACCAATTCGAAGCAGCAGGGTCGACGGTTAGCCTGTCGATATGTCGGACAAGGTGCACGCTCCCAACGCAGTAGTCGGTTCTTTCCCCGTCAAGAGAGGCCTCGCCGAGATGCTCAAGGGTGGAGTCATCATGGATGTGGTGACCCCCGAACAGGCGAGGATTGCCGAAGATGCCGGCGCGTGTGCGGTGATGGCTCTCGAGCGGGTACCGGCCGATATTCGTCGTGATGGCGGCGTCGCACGAATGAGCGATCCGGAGATGATCGAGGGCATCAAGGAGGCAGTCTCGATCCCCGTCATGGCCAAAGCACGCATCGGTCATTTCGTCGAGGCTCAGATTCTGCAGGCACTCGGTGTGGACTTCGTCGACGAGAGTGAGGTTCTCACTCCCGCTGACGAGGCTCATCACATCGACAAGTTCGCGTTCACTGTTCCTTTCGTGTGCGGTGCGACCAATCTCGGCGAAGCACTGCGTCGCATCAGTGAAGGTGCTGCGATGATCCGATCCAAGGGTGAGGCTGGAACCGGCAACGTGGTCGAGGCAGTCCGGCACCTTCGCTCGATCATCGGCGACGTCAGGAAGATCACGATGGCTGACTCTGCTGAGCTCTTCCACTGGGCGAAGACCCTTCAGGCTCCGATCGGACTCGTTCAGGAAATCGCTCAGACGGGACGTCTGCCCGTGCCGTTGTTCTGCGCTGGAGGTCTCGCGACACCTGCGGATGCGGCGCTTGCGATGCAGCTCGGTGCGGAAGCGGTGTTCGTCGGCTCAGGAATCTTCAAGAGCGACGACCCGGCTCCTCGTGCGAAGGCGATTGTCGAGGCGACGACCCATTTCGACAATCCTGAGATGCTTGCCAAAGTCAGTCGAGGTCTCGGAGCGCCGATGACGGGAATCGGAATGGACGAGATCAACCAGCGTTACGCGGAACGGGGTTGGTGAACGCCTTCTTCGTCTCTTCGGGAAGCGTGGTCGAAACCGACATGTCGGACAACTCTCGACTCTTGATCGGGGTTCTCGCCCTTCAGGGTGCATTTGCTGCACATGAGACGATGTTGCATCGCCTCGGGGTGCGGACTCGCCGTGTACGGACCTCCGAAGATCTCGTCGATCTCGATGGATTGGTCATCCCGGGTGGCGAGAGCACCACGATGAGCAACCTGCTCGTGTCATCGGGAATGCCTACGAGTCTCGAACGAGCCATCGCTGACGGCCTCCCCGTCTTTGGGACCTGTGCCGGCATGATTCTCCTCGCCTCGCGCATTCGAGACGGACGTGACGACCAGATCACGCTGAACGCGATCGACATCGACGTGCGTCGAAATGCCTATGGCCGGCAGGTCGATTCGTTCGAGACTTTTCTCGAGGTGAATGGCGTCGACCATCCGGTCCCCGCGGTCTTCATTCGAGCTCCTGCGATCGAAGCTCACGGAGCGACCGTCGAGGTTCTAGCCAGTGCGAATGATCGACCGTGTCTGGTCAGACAAGAACGGGTCATGGCGAGTTCGTTCCATCCCGAATTGACTCAGGACACCTCGATCCACTCGATCTTTCTCGACGTCGTTCGCTCTGCGGTCGACAGCACGTCTTCCCCTTCGACGCGACGGTCTACAGTTGGCGCGTCCCCGAGTCAGGAGTAACACAATGTCCGGGCATTCCAAATGGGCAACGATCAAACACAAGAAGGGCGCAGCCGACAAGGCACGCGGCAAATTGTTCGCCAAGATTGCACGCCAGCTGGAGGTCGCTGCTCGCCAGGGTGGGGGAGATCCGACTGCCAACGCCACGTTGAGAACGGTCGTACAAAAGGCCAAAGCGGCGCAGATGACGAACGATGCGATCGATCGTGCCATCAAGCGCGGAAGCGGCGAAGCCCAAGGAGACGATTTCGAATCGATCATGTACGAGGGCTACGCGCCGGGCGGAGTGGCGATCATGGTCGACACGCTCACCGACAACAGGAACAGGACCGGCGCCGACATTCGAAACATCTTCTCGAAGCTCGGCGGAGCCATGGCTGAGCCGGGGGCGGTCGGCTGGCAGTTTTCGCGGCGGGGTGTGATCTACGTGCCGGGCTCGGTGGCCGAGGACGACGTTCTGACCGTTGCGCTCGATGCAGGTGCACAAGACATTGCGCGAGACGGCGAATCGTGGCGGGTGACGACGGAGCCTCAGGACGTGTATGACGTCAAGGGAGCGATCGAGGCTGCAGGTGTCGAGGTGCAATCCGCTGAATCAACCATGGTTTCGTCCACCGTGATCGCGATCGAAGACTCCGAAACCGCCCAGAAGGTGCTTCGGGTCATGGAGGCGTTGCAGGACAACGACGATGTTCAAGACGTTTACGCCAACTTCGATATCAGCGACGAACTGATGGATCAGCTCGACTGATCGAATCGAGGAGCGTGGCTCGGCAGTTTCGTGACCGGGTACCGCATGGCCCACATCATCGCTCTCGCACATTGTCAATCTCGTGTCTGGACAGATGCGATCGAGAATCGCCATGAGGTGATGACAGCGGTCCCATCGGCGCATTGGGTAGAGTCCGTACGCATGTTCGTATCCGGAGCAGATCCAGCTTCCCTGACGCCGCGCGGAGCATCCTCCAAGCGTGTTCTGGGAATCGATCCGGGAATGACCCGTTGTGGTTATGCGGTTCTCGAGAGCGCAGGTGCGAATGGAGTGGTGCCCGTGTCGCTCGGGGTTCTCCGGACGATGGCGACGGATTCGACGGCGTCGCGACTGGCTCAACTCCATGTCGACATCGAAGAGCTGATCTCCGACTTCGAACCCGATGCAGTCGCGTTGGAGCAGGTCTTCTTCCAGGTCAACGTCCGCACGGCCATGTCGGTCGGTCAGGTCAGTGGAATCGCGATGGCGCTCGCCGTTCGCCACGGTTGTCGAGTCGTGGAATACACCCCGAATCAAGTCAAGGAATCGGTGACCGGCTGGGGCGGGGCCGACAAATCACAGGTGCAAAAGATGGTGCAGGCTCGACTCGGGTTGACTCGGCCACCCGAGCCCGTGGACGCCGCGGACGCAGCGGCAGTTGCGTTGTGCTTCCTCGCCAGTGAACCTTTGCAGAGTCGCCTGATCGAGTCGGGAGCAAACGTCGTTCACGGTCGAGTTCGGGCTCGGTGAGGTCGAAGCATGATCGGTTCACTCAGAGGTCGAGTTCTCGAACGCATCAGCGACCAGCAGGTGTTGATCGACGTGCAGGGAGTCGGCTACGTCGTCTCCGTGACTCCGAGGACGCTGGCCGAACTCGAGCCGACAACGGATGTCTTTCTCCATGTCCATCATCACATTCGCGAAGACAATCAGACTCTGTTCGGATTCCTCTCACGCGACGAGAGGGCGACGTTCCACATGCTCGTGTCCGCTCATGGCGTCGGTCCAACGCTTGCCTTGGCCGTCCTTGCGACTCACGATCCGAGCACACTGATGGAGATCATTGCCGCACAGGACATCGCTTCCTTGACTCTCGTTCCGGGCGTGGGCAAGAAGACTGCTGAGAGACTTCTCGTCGAGCTCAAGAGTCGAGTCGTTCCGCTCGACAGTCTGGCGGGTGCATCCGGATCGACTTTCTCGAGTTCCTCCGCCGACGTCCGTCAGGCATTGTCCAGTCTCGGATACAGCGAAGGTGAGATTCGCGACGCAATGCGTGAGATCGACCCGCACGGTTCGAGCAGCGATCAGTTGAGGGACGCACTTCGAGTTCTGGGAGTACGTCGTGCGTGAGGAGTTCATCGATCCGAGAATCGACCCCAAGATCGATTCGGAGCTGTTGCGTCCGAAGGTCGAAGACGTGGTCGAGGAATCGGAGGAGTCCGGCCTGCGTCCGAAGTCGTTGTCGGAGTTCGTCGGCCAGCGAGAGTTGAAGGAGAAGTTGACCATCGTGCTCGAGGCGGCTCGTCGTCGCTCGGAGGCGGTCGACCATTTGCTCTTTGCAGGACCTCCCGGTCTCGGAAAGACGACTCTGTCGGGGATCATTGCAGAGGAGATGTCGGTTCGGCTGCACATCACCTCTGGTCCGGCTCTCGAAAGAGCCGGTGACCTGGCTGCGATCCTCACCAAATTGGAGCCGGGTGATGTCCTCTTCATCGATGAGATCCACCGTCTGAGTCGTTCGGTGGAAGAAATTCTCTACCCGGCGATGGAAGACTTCCAGTTGGACATCGTCGTGGGCAAGGGTCCGTCGGCTTCCAGCATCAGGCTGTCGCTGCCTCGATTCACTCTCGTCGGAGCGACGACCCGCACGGGATTGATCACGGGACCGTTGAGGGACAGGTTCGGTCTCGTTGCTCGTCTCGACTACTACGAGCAGGACGAGTTGGAATCGATCGTGAGCCGAGCCGCACGTATCCTTCGCGTCGATATCGACGATGACGGTACTAGGGAGATCGCCCGTCGAAGTCGGGGGACCCCTCGTATCGCCAATCGTCTTCTGCGTCGTGTCCGAGATTTTTCTCAGGTTCGAGCTGCGGGTCGTATCGATGCAGAGACTGCCTGCGACGGTCTCGCAGTGTTCGGGGTGGATGAACGCGGTCTCGACAAAGTCGATCGTTCGATTCTCTCTGCCTTGTGCGTGCAGTTCGGCGGTGGTCCCGTGGGTCTGTCGACTCTGGCCATCAGCGTGGGAGAACAGACCGAAACAGTCGAAGACGTCTACGAACCGTTCTTGATCCAGCAAGGGTTTCTCGCCCGAACCCCGCGCGGCCGAGTTGCGCTGGCGGCTGCATGGGAGCACCTCCATCTCGATCCACCCTCGTCTGGCGTCCCGGAACTCTTCACCTGAATGCACGTTTCCGACTTCGACTACGAATTGCCTGCGGATCGCATCGCGCAGACTCCCGTTGAACCGCGCGACCTCGCTCGACTGCTCGTGGATCGGGGACCGGGACGATACGACCACAGGCGGGTACGGGATCTTCCGGAATATCTGGAGCCAGGTGACCTCGTCGTCGTCAACGACACCAAGGTGCTTCCCGCGCGTCTGAACTTGTTGCGCGCGACAGGTGGCGCAGTGGAAGTGCTGCTTCTCGAACCGATCGATGAGGACTCACGGCGATGGGAAGCTCTCGTCCGTCCCGGAGGTCGTCTCAAAGAGGGTGAATTCCTTCGCAATCATCGAACTGGCGCGGAGGTGCTGTTCCACGGTCGTCGTGGACACGGCGACTCGTTCGAGGTCGAACTCTGTCACGACGGTGATGCGCTCAGCTTCATCGAGGGAATCGGCACACTGCCTCTTCCCCCTTATGTGACCGAGGGTGTCGAAGACATGGATCGGTATCAGACCGTGTATGCACGTCGACCTGCATCGACTGCTGCGCCGACCGCTGGTCTCCACTTGACCCGCGAGCTGATTCAGAAAATGCGCGACAAGGGAGTGGAGTTCGCCTCGGTCGAACTCGTCGTCGGAGTGGACACTTTCAGACCGATCCAGACCGAGGATCCACGCGAGCACGAGATTCACTCCGAGTTCTATTCGGTACCCGACAGCACGCTCGAACTCGCCGAGAAGGCCGAACGTGTGGTGGCAATCGGAACGACAGCAGTGCGCTCACTCGAAAGTGTTGGAACGTTCGGGGAGATGAATGGACGGACTCAGCTGTTCATCCACGGCGATTACGAATGGAAGATGGTGGATCTTCTCCTGACGAACTTCCACATGCCGCGCACGACACTGCTACTTCTCGTCGATGCATTCACCGGCGGCGGTTGGCGCGAGATCTATGCCACAGCCTTGGCCCACGAGTACCGTTTCCTCTCGTTCGGGGACGCCATGTTGCTCGAGCGACGCTGA
>JBDLRO010000044.1:0-8438 GCA_039800025.1 Actinomycetota bacterium
GGACCTCGATGATGAGGAACTGCCCCGACGGGCTCAGAAGATTCTCCTCGAAAGTTCGCCAGCCGAGCGTTGGACGTTCGAAGTCACCGAATCGTCCCCGATCATCGAGATCGCTCCATCACTGTCCATCCTCACGAGACTTCGATTGGCCGGGTTCCGACTGGCTGTGGACGATTTCGGGACGGGCACCAGCAATTACGAACGACTCCTCGTTGCACCGTTCACCGAGTTGAAGATCGACAGAGCTCTCGTTCGACGCTTGCGTGGGGGAGCGGTCGATCCCGATCCGATCGTGAGGTCGAGTGTGGAGGTCGGGCATTCCCTCGGTCTGAACGTCATCGCCGAAGGAGTTGAGACGCGCGAGCAATACGACGTGATCAGGCGACTCGGCTGCGACATCGCTCAAGGGTTCTTGATCTCGCGGCCTGTCGCCCCCGGGAAGTTCGCTGCTGCGGTCGACGAGTGGGAAAACTCGCAGGCCAATCCCGATAGCCGCTCAGGGTCGTAGAGCGAGCTTCACGGCAGTCGCAAGAACCTCCCGCAGCTTCGCTTGTGAAAGACCGGCGCTGTTCTTCAGATAGTCGATGTTCTCGAGACTCAAAATGTGATCGATGATGATGCGACGCACGGGAGCATCTCCGCAGCGGTCTGTTTCCGATGCGAATTGCTGTGTCGTCTGACTTCTGAGGTATTGGCGACGCTGCTCGACGGCGAGAGCCACGGCTGGTCGGCGAATTGCTGTCATCGTGGCGACCTTGAACACGCCGGCAATCGATTCGTGGAGGCGGAGTCGATGGTTGACGATCGATTGGAGCCGTGTTTCGAAGTCGCCGGTGGAATCGAGGTCGAGGTAGAGCGGTTTGACGCGGTCCCATTGCAGTTCGACCGCGGCGGAGGCGAGATCCTCCATGTCGTCGAAATAGCGGAAGACCGAGCGCTCCGACACCCCGGCTACATCGGCGACTCGAGCTGCGGAGGGGTTCGGCTCGCCGTCTGCGTAGAGATCGAGGAGTGCTGACACGACAGCCGTCTTGTTGCGATGACCCCGCTCTCGTCTGCCGTCGACGCGTGGAACGTCAGTGTCACGAACGGGCAATGGTCGGGTCGATGGCACCGACATATCGTAATTGAGGAGGCCCCAGCCGGAAGGATCGCTGCTTCTGACTGGGACTCCTCGTGATCTCAGGTGATCATGGCGTCACGATGAGGGCTGACACCATGCCGAACATCCCTTGAGGACCCTCAGCGTGACTGAGAATGTGGCAGTGCCACGCCCAGACGCCGAGGTCTTCGCCCTTGTAGAGAACCGTGTACCGCTCGCCGGGGGAGACCCACACGGTATCCGTCGGCATGGGCACGTCCAGCGGGTGTCCATCCTTGGCAACGATCCAGCCCACTGGCTGGTGCAAGTGCATCGGGTGACCGGTGAGACCCTCGTTCTGGTAGTGAACCATCATCACCTCACCGACACGCAACGTGTACGCCTCGGTTGCCGGGAACGACTTGCCGTTCAAGGACAGACCGATGACACCCGAGTCGTTGAGAACCATTGTCATCTCTTTGTCGATCTCGGTGTAGCCCTTCGACTTCAGTGAATCCGGGATGGGCATCTGGCCGACCATGAAGGAGCCGAACATTCCATCGGGAATTTGTACCTGGGCATCGTGGTGCGGGTGGTAAATGCCGACTGCTGGCTCGAGGGTGGTGAATTCGTAGGTGAACGTTTCACCAGGTGTGACGGGCTTCTGCGTATAGGGGTCGACTCCGTCGTACTTGTTGGGAACACGGATTCCATGGAAGTGAATCGAGGTGGACACGTCGAGCTCGTTCGTGAGCACGATTCGCACTGTGTCGCCCACACCGACCCGAATCTCGGGGCCTGGTACGACACCGTTGTACGCCTTGGCCTTGACGATCTTGCCGGGCTCGACCTCCCAGTCGACTTCCTTCGCGGTGAGGTAGAACACCTTCGTACCGTCAGATTCGATCGTTGGCTCGAGAATCTGTCCGCCTCTCTCGCCCATGGTCTTGGCCGGGTACGCCTTGGCGCGAATCTCCATCGCCCTGTCCATCTCCTGCCAGTTCGCGAAACCGTGTAGCCCGTTGGCGCCAGTTCCTCCTGCGCTGGCGGCGCCTGCATCGGAGGTCACTGTCAATGTGGCGACCATTCCGGAGGCAGCATGGCCTGCGATTTCACACAGAGAGTCGTAGACGCCTTCGGACAGCGTTCCGAGGTCGAGGATCTCGGACTCACCGCCGAGAAGGTCTGCGGTCTTCTTTTCGAGACCGGGAATCGAGAAGTTGTGCACCATCGCGCCCGTGTTCACGACTCGCAACTGAACCTTGCCGGGAGGAACGACGATTGCGGCAGGAGTGATTGCGAACTCCGACAATTGCACATCGACGACTGTCGCCCCCGACTCACCGGACGACGCCGAACCACCGCCTTCGTACAAGCCGGTCAGGGCCGCTACCGCTACGAAGAGCGCAGCAATGGCGACGCCGAAGGAACCCCACATCAATACGGAACGATCATCACGACTCATGTTTTCCACCCTGCCTGGCCCAAGGACGACGCGCTCAGTGATGAGAGGCAGGACTGTTAGGGACTTTGGTCCCAGCATCGGACTTCGTCGGGTGTGCGGTCATCTGGACGAGACGAAACACTCAGCGAAAGGGACTCGTCACAGCAGTGGCACGCTCCACTCGATGCGCGTTCCGGCTCCATTGGGAGACTCGATGACACACGATCCACCGTGAACCTCGGCGCGTGTACGGAGATTGCGCAACCCGTTGCCAGGGTTGATGTCGATGTCGGCGGGGAGGCCGAGTCCGTTGTCGACGACACGAACTACAACCGAGTAGTCCTGGACGATGATGTCGACGGATACGACCGTCGCACGGGAGTGGCGCGCCACATTCGCCAACGCCTCGCGTAGCGCTGCTGTCAGATCGGGCCGCAAGCGGGGAGAGATCAGGTTTTCGAGGGGACCCTGAATGTTCAACCGCGGCGAAAAACCGAGGACACGTGCAGATTGGGCGATGATGTCACCGAGTTCCTGGCCGAGCGAACCCTCGCGGCGCGCAGCTCCGAGCGTGAACACGCTCGTGCGGATTTCCTTGATGATGGTGTCGATTTCGTCGACGGCGGTCTCCAAGCGGCGTCCCGACTCGCCTGGTTCCTTCATCGAAACGGCCTGCAACTCGAGTCCGAGTCCGAAGAGACGCTGGAGCACGGTGTCGTGGAGGTCTCGAGCAATGCGCTCGCGTTCACTCGACAGAGTCAACATCTCCTGGGTGCTTCGCAGTCGCTCGGCCTCCTCCAAACGTTCGGAAATGTCTCGAATCGAGGCGATGGTCAGAGGATGATCGGGAGTTTCCACGGGAGACAGGCTGATCTCGACCGAGAATTCATGGCCATCGGCTCGCACTGCCGTCAGCGCCAAACCGCGACCCATGGGGCGAGGTTTGGGGTCTGTGCCGTAGTCGGCACGCAGCTGGACGTGTCGAGCACGGACTTGGTTCGGAACGAGAATGTCGACGGATCGACCGACCAGCTGATCGGGTTCGTATTCGGTCAGGCGACACAGTGCGTCGTTCACGAACACGATGGTGCCGTTCTCGTCGCACAGGAGGAGCCCGTCCGGGCCTTGGGCGAGAACCTGTCTGAGGATGTCGTCACTCAGACTGCGAGGTCTCGAGTCCGTGGCTGGAAGGTCCGCTGGCCGAGATGTCGAAGCCCCGTCCGCGCCCTTGTTCGGTGCCATGGGATCACCCTACGTGCAGAAGTAGCGAGGGAGCAGATGCCCCCGGCTCGGAAAGTGACCTTGGTCCCTGACCCTGAGGCTCCCGAGACGGCAGACTCCTCGACATGTCCGGGCCGATTCCTGTCTTCCTCCTCGACGACCATGAAGTCGTTCGCCAAGGGGTTCGGTCGCTCCTCGAATCGACAGGTGACATCCGAGTCGTCGGCGAAGCCGGTTTGGCTTCTGAGGCACTGCCACGCATCAAGGCGTCGAATCCGCGAGTTGCGATCCTCGATGTGCGATTGCCCGATGGCAATGGCGTCGAGGTGTGCCGCGAAGTGCGCAGCGAGTTCCCCGACGTGCTGTGTCTGATGCTGACCTCGTACACCGACGACGAGGCTCTGTTCGAAGCGATCATGGCCGGCGCATCCGGGTATGTCCTCAAGCAGATCAGAGGGAACGAATTGGTCCAGGCAGTCAAGCGCGTGGCTGCAGGCGAATCACTTCTCGATCCAGCCGTCACCGGACGCGTGCTGCGACGGCTCCGGGAGCCGACTCCCGAGGACGAGCGCCTGGCGCGGTTGACCGAACAGGAGAGAAAGATCCTCGATCTCATTGCTGAAGGGTGCACAAATCGACAGATCGGGCAGCGGTTGCATCTCGCCGAGAAAACGGTGAAGAACTACGTGAGCAACATGTTGTCGAAATTGGACATGGAACGCCGCACGGAGGCAGCGGTGTTCGCCGCTCGGCTCGAGTTCGCGAAAGCGAAAGACGTCGACTGATGTCGACTGGTCAGCGTGTCGACCCGGATGCGAGTCGCTCGACACCACTCAGAAGTCTGTCGACGTCGTCGTCGGAGATGTAGCGAACGACGCCTGCACGAATCACCCCGCCGCTGTCCGCGAGACCCAGGTGGTCGACCACCTCCACAGCGTAGGCGTGGCCGTCCCAGAGAGCGATGTGCTCAGTTGCAAGGCTCTCGCTGGCTCGGGCCGGGTGAACGCCTTCGATCGTGAATGCTGCGGTCGGTGCGCGTCGTTGGTCATCGGTGGGACCGATGCGCTTCACACCGGGAATGCGGCCAAGACCGTTCCAGAGTCGATCGAAGACTCTTGATTCGAAGCGAGCAAGGTTGTCCATTCCTTCTTCGAGCAGGAAACGCGCTGCTGCCTCGACTCCTACGATGGCCTCGAAATTGGGCATCCCAGTTTCGAACTTTCGCGGTCCGGTGTTGGCCGCTGGGCGAACTCTCCAAAAGTCGAGTTCGTCCATGATCTCTGGTCGACACCACATCACTCCTGCATGTGGTCCGTACCACTTGTACGGCGAGGTGACGAGGACGTCGCAATCCAGTGCGGTGATGTCGATGGGGTGATGAGGTGCCGCAGCAACTGCGTCGACGTAGACCCGAGCTCCGACACGGTGCGCAGCCGCAATGATCGGCTCGAGAGCTGGCATCGTGCCGAGCAAGTTCGAAGCCATCGGGACGGTCACCCAGCGAGTTCGTTCATCGATCAAGGAGATGACACTGTCGGGGTTCAGCACTCCCGTTCGAGGATCGAAATCGGCAAGGACATGGTCGGCTCCGGAGCGACGACAAGCTCGTCTCCACGGCATCACATTGGAATCGTGGTCGAGGCGGGTGCCGACGATGCGATCACCTGGTCTCAATGTCTCACTGACAGCACTGGCAAATGCCATGTTGTTGGTGGTCGTATTGGGGCCGAAACTGAACCCGGCCGGATCGGCACGAAAGAGTCGACCGAGTGTGGCGCGTGTGCGGTCGAGCATTTCTTCGCATTGGCGGGCAGCTTCGAAAGGTCCGCCGACTGCAGCCGTCCGACCAGATCTCATCCATTCGTCGACAGCGGCAATGGCCGAGTCGACCATTTGGGTTCCCGAGGGTCCATCGAAGCGGGACCACGTGCCAGCAGGCCCCGTCAGAGCGGGGAAACGATGACGCAGGTCTTTCACGTCGGGTTTCAGCGACGTCGAGCAGACGCGCGAGCGATACGCCGAGCGGAACGCCCTGTTGGTTCGATGTGTCGATGGTCCAGGTCGCCGAGTTCGACCCCGTTGTCGAACAGCACACGGTACCGCTGCCAGTTGAACCCGTTCGCGAGCAGAACCCGACCCTGAGTCGAAGCCGGCACGTCGGGGAGGTCGACGATGGCGCGGACCGTGTCCCGAAGACGGAGGTCGATCTGGTCCGCGTGAGGCTTGGCCAGGGCATGAGGCTTCCAAGTCGGCATTGGTACATCATGCCTCATCGATCGGTCGGAGGCACGTTTCGAATGGGTCGAGGAGGTTCGTTCCTC
Source organism: Actinomycetota bacterium (assembly GCA_039800025.1). GTDB lineage: Bacteria > Actinomycetota > Acidimicrobiia > Acidimicrobiales > Ilumatobacteraceae > Casp-actino8. Next base: position 6,068 of record JBDLRO010000044.1, read on the forward strand.
TCGCAAGGGCAGACCCTCGAGGCACGGGTAGACTTCCAAATCTGTGAAAACCGTATTCGAACATCTCGATGGCAACCGCGTGAAACTCTCCGTCGAGATCGACGAAGCAGACTTCGCCCAGGACATCGATGCCGCCTTTGCCAAGATCGCCAAGGAAGTGCGCCTTCCTGGCTTTCGTGCGGGCAAGGCGCCCCGCAAGGTGCTCGAGGCCCGAATCGGTATCGAAGCCGCGAGAGAGCAGGCTCTGCGGGACAGCGTCCCCATGTACTTGGCACGAGCAGTTCGCGAGCACAATGTCGACATCGTGGCGACTCCCGACATCCAGATCGTCGATGGGGAACAGGCGGGACCGGTCAAATTCGATGCGACGTGCGAAGTGCGACCCGTCGTGCAGATTTCTGGACATGCATCGTTGCGGGTGGAAGTACCCGCTCTGGAAGTCTCCGAGTCCGAAGTCGATGAGGTTGTGGATGCAGAGCGCCGCCGGCTGGGAACGTTGACAACGGTCGACAAGAAGGTGGCCGAAGGCGATTTCGTCATCGTCGATCTGGTCGGAAGTCGAGACGGCGAGCCAGTTGTCGGATTGGCGGTCGACGAGTGGTCGTACGAAGTGGGCAAGAAGTGGGTCGCCCCGACCTTCGACGAGAAGCTCATCGGTTGTTCGGCTGGTGATGTCGTGACGTTCACGGACACGCCGTCGGGAACGAGTGAACCGGCGGACTTCACTGTGACCGTCAATGCAGTCCAACAACTCGTGCTGCCCGACCTCGAGGATTCGTGGGTGGCCGAGAACGTCGCGGGGGCCGAGAGCGTTGCTGAATGGAGGAATTCGATTCGTGAACGACTCGAATCGAGCCGCCTCGCTCAAGTGCGAAACGTCGTCATTGATCGAGTCACTGACTCATTATCGGAACTCGTGGTGATCGAGGCCCCGGAGTCGATGATCGCTGCAGACTTGCAGCATCGTGTGGAGAACACAGTGCGACAGTTCCAGATGCAGGGCATCTCCATCGATCAGTGGCTGCAGATGACTGGACAAGACGCAGCGTCGTTCGTCGAAAACTTGCGACCTCAGAGCGTCAAGGCAGTCAAGGTCGACCTGGCGCTGCGGGCCGTGGTCGAAGTGGAGTCGTTGCACGCCTCCGACGACGACGTGGAGAACGAGTTCGCTCTCATTGCGGCGCGTTCCAATGAAAACGCGATGCGCGAACACCAAATGGCGGGAGCACCGAAGAACAAGAAGGTTCGCCTCGTCGGTCCCGATCAAGTGCGTGCGGCATATCAGGCCAATGACGCAGTCGTGGATCTCGCGGCTGAGATCAGCAAGTCGAAGGCTCTCGACTGGTTGATCCATCGGGTCGAGTACGTGGATCCGAGTGGAAAAGTTCTCGACCGAGACCATGTGATCGGCCACTCGCACGATGACGGGGATCGAATCGATGGCGAGCATGTCGAGGAGGCAGGTCAGTCCGATGTCGAATGATGGGAACAGCATGAAGGGTCAAATGTCCAATTTTCAGGCGTTCAACTACTATGTTCCGACGGTCGTCGAGCAGACGAACAGGGGAGAGCGGGCCTACGACCTGTACAGCAGACTGCTGAAGGAGAACATTCTCTTCCTCGGCACGCCGATCGACGACACGATCGCCAATCTCGTGTGCGCTCAGTTGATCCACCTCGAGAGTGAGAATCCCGACAAGGACATCAACATCTACATCAACAGCCCGGGCGGCGACATCACGGCGCTGTTCGCCATTTACGACACGATGCAGTTCATCAAGAACGACATCGCCACGATCTGTCTCGGTCAGGCCGCCAGTGCCGCAGCGGTTCTTCTCGCTGCGGGCACGAAGGGCAAGAGACTCGCCCTTCCGCACAGTCGAATTCTCCTCCATCAGCCGTACGGTCAGGTCGGCTACGGCCAGGTGACCGATCTCGAGATCGCTGCCAAGGAAATCTTCCGCATGCGCGACTTGTTGGAGGAAATCCTCGCCAAGCACACGGGTCAGCCGATCGATCGAATTCACGCCGACACCGACCGTGATTTCGTGATGGAAGCGAACGAAGCTGTGGCGTACGGCATCATCGACGAGGTCATTACGACCCGCACGGCGGTCGACCGGACTGGCCCGATTCGCTGAAACTCTCGTTGAATTGTCAAGTTTTTCGGGCATCCAACCGAAGAACGGGGTGAATGTGTCATTCTGTTCCCGGAAGGAAGGGCGATCGTGGCGAAATTCGGAGACACAGGAGAGATCCTGAAGTGTTCGTTCTGCGGAAAGTCGCAGAAGCAGGTGAAGAAGTTGATCGCCGGTCCGGGTGTCTACATCTGCGACGAATGCATCGATCTGTGCAACGAGATCATCGAAGA
>JBDLRO010000045.1:0-3056 GCA_039800025.1 Actinomycetota bacterium
CCGGCTCACCATCACGACGCGGAGCGTGCGGTGAAGAAGATCACCGGTTCCCGCAAGCTTCGCCACTGGAAGATGAAGGAATGGAAGCGACGGACAGTGGTGAGGCAGCAAAAGATTGCCGCCTATCGACACCTCGCTCGACTTTCGTGATTCGCTGACGTCACATCCGAATTCCTCGACAGTCGCAGTGCCGGGGCGATATCGGTTGTCGTGGTGGGGCGGTCGTGCTCGCTGGTGGGCTCACAGCCACTGGCGAGCGAGTGCATCGCGACGCTGTTCCCATTCCTCGGCAGTGATCGCATAGCGGACATGGTCTTCCCAGACGCCGTTGATCTCGAGAAAGCGAAGGGACACCCCTTCGTCTCGAATCGCAAGCTTGTCCATGACGCGACGGCTGTTGTGGTTGCGAGGGACGATGCAGATCTCGAGGCGATGCAAGCCGAGGTCTTCGAACGAATGGCGCATCAGTACGACCACGCCTTCGGGGATGTAGGAACATCCGGCATGAAGTTCATCGATCCAATATCCCACGGTGGCCGACATCAATGCTCCGCGGTGAACCATGTTCAAGTTCACTTCGCCTGCGAAATCGCCCTCGACGAAGAGACCGTAGGCGTATGCGACGCCGTTCTGCCTCTCGCGGTCGCGTTGTGAGCAGCGGGAGACGAATGCGTCTCGGTCGTACGTGGGGTCGGGAAGGTGAGCGAGTCTCTGGGGCTCCCACACGGTCAGCCAGTCGTGATTCCGATGTCGCACCTCGGACCACGCCTCGAAGTCGGGGGACACGAGCGGTCGAAGGAGGACGCGGCGACCGTAGAGCCGAGTATTGGCCGGCATCCGGGCGGGGTGGGTGTCGAAATGTCTCATGCTGGAGTTCTCGGTCACGATTCGGAGCGCAGTTCGCTGCAGATCCCGTCCAAAACATTGCCAAGCGACACGGTGATCGCGTCGACTTCGAGTGATCGAAGAATTCCGACGAAGATGCAGCAACCGGCAACGATGATGTCCGCTCGGTGGGCAGAGAGTCCAGGATTGTGGATGCGGTCGGAGAGACTTTCCGTGGCGAGCGTCCGAAACACGTCTTCGGCGGCAGTTCGGGTCAGCTCGAATCCGTTGGGTACTTTTGCGATTCCGAGTTCGACTGCGGCGATCGTTCGGATCGTGCCCGAACACCCGATGACGCGCGTGGCCCGCTTGAACTGGGGGACGTCTCTGCACGCATCGGCGACGAGATCCTGGACATCAGCGATCGCGTTGACCAGTTCTTCGGGCCGTGGAGGATCAGACGTCAGATACTTCTCGGTCAACCTCAGGGCGCCGACTTCCAGACTTCGAACAGCCGCGGGAGAACCATCGCCGACTGCCAACTCGGTCGAACCTCCGCCGATGTCGATGACCAAGGTTTCGGTTGGGAGGTGTCCGACGCGATCGACTGCGCCGATGAACGCAAGTCGTCCCTCTTCTGTTCCGTCGATCAGTTCGACTCGGTGGCCGAGTCGAAGGAGGCTCGCCTGGGCGAAGTCGGAAAAATTCGATGCACGGCGGCATGCGCTCGTCGCAACGGCGCGAACCCTGCCGACTCGGTTCTCGGCGATTGCATCGCAGTAGCGGTCGAGGCAGTCGAGGGTGCGTTCGACCGCAGCTGGGTCGAACGTTCCCGTTGAGCGCAGACCGAAGCCGAGTCGTGTCGCGGAGGAGAGTCGGACGACTTCCTGCCCGGAGCTGTCGGTGATCAGGAGACTTGTCGTGTTGGAGCCGATGTCGACCGCTGCAACGCGCTCCTCGAATGAGCCGATGTTCGTGGATGAATCGATGAAGGACATGATCGTGTGCAGACTCTCAATCAGGCAGATTCATCTCGACCCAGCGGCCAACAGCGTCATCTCCGCCCGCTAGGTGCCAGGCGAAGTGCGCGTGCAGGCATTTGACTCCGGTTCGAGTGCCGGCGACTCCGCCAGACGGCCGCGGCCCGGATCCCGAATCATCGATGAACGTGTTTCTCAGTGCGCTGTAACGACGGTGTGCATCCTCGATGTCGTCACGGGGAACTTCGGCTTGGGCTCGCCGAACTCCTCCTTCGGCCTCGAGTGTGCTCACACGGCGATTCAGTTCGAGATCGCACAGCCAGAACAGTGTTGGCATCGGGGTTCCGTCATGAAGAAACGGACAATTGCGGATCACGATCGGCGCGCCGTTCGGGTCGCGAACGACGACGACGAACTCTCCACTCGGTTGGCGCCCGAGGAGGCGAGCGACTGCCGTGAGATCCGACTCGAGGGACTGTTGTTCGGGCAAGGGCGGGTCAGCGTCGACGGCGGAGGAGCCACACCAGCAAGAAGAACCCGACCAGAACCGGCGCGAGGCGCTTGAGCATTGCTGTTCCCGCGACATCTTGAAGATTCAAGGGTTCGGCCGCGGGTCCTTCGATCTTTCGAACGGTTGGCTCGCTCGGTGAAGTGGTGTCGGACTTGGATGTGGGCGCTGATGTCTTCTCCGACTCGGACTCCGCCTTCGGCGATGGCGCCCCACCCTCTGCATCGATCAGGCCATTCAAGTTTTCGGCGAATTGCGCGATCAGTTTCTCGCTGATGTCTGCGAGAGCTCCGCGTCCGAACTGGGCGACCTTGCCGGTGATGGCCAGATCCGTGACGACCGTGCACATCGTCGACGCAGGAGTCACCGACGTCAACTCGGCGGTGATCGTCGCAGAGGCGTTTCCCTTGCCGCCGGTGTCGCGCCCGGAAGCTTTGAGGGTTGCCTTGTAGTTCTCGTCATCGCGCTCTGCGAACTGGGCTTCGCCTTTGAACTGGGCAACGATCGGCCCGACTTTGATCTTGACGACGCCCTTGTAGACATCTCCATGAACTTCTTGCAACTGTGCACCGGGAAGGCACGGAGCGATCCGCTCGAGGTCGGTGAGGATCTGCCACGTCTCAGCCATGGGCTGGTTGACCGTGAACGAGTGTTTCAAGTCCATTGCTCGAGATCCTCCTGAGTGTCGATATCTGTCGCCGAACCAGGGCAATCTACTTGTGAAACCTTGTCCGGATGCGTGC
>JBDLRO010000046.1:0-6452 GCA_039800025.1 Actinomycetota bacterium
GTGAATCGCCGACTGATGCCAGGACGCGCCGAGGCCACAAGCGTGCACTGCAGATGCAGCGGAGCAAGGATTCGACAGACGTGACATAGCCCTCAAAGGAAATCAGATTCCACGGGGGAAATCAACCGAATTACGAAGACGTCCCAAAACGGTCATATTCAGCAGAAATGGACCTCACAAAACGGACTATCGAGACACGAGAGTCTCGATGTCGTCATACTGAGGACATGTCCCGAGCGAATCAGAGATCTGTCCTGGCCGAGTTCGTCGAGAGCGGTCGACTCACACGGTCCGAGGCCGATGGAATTGCTGCGGCACCGCGGTTCACGCTTCCCATCCGGGAGATCGTGTCCTACCTCGCGGGCCTGATCATCCTCGTCGGCGTGATCCGCCTCATTGCTGCAGTTCTCGAGGACGCGTCCGAGATCGCAATTGCAGCGGTCCTGTACGTCGTGGCGCTGATCACCGGTGCATTGTCGTGGAGGCTCCACAAGCGGACGGGGGCGTGGGGTCGTTTTGCAGAAGTGCTCGAACTCGCAGCTCTCGGATCGGTGGGTCTGGCGATCGGCTTGACGCTCGTCGATGTCGATGTGCGAGACGAATGGACGGCGATCATTCCTGCTTCCTTGGTTGCGGGGTGGGGAATCTTTCGACTGCGATCGTCGCAATTCGTATCGGCCCTCTCATTGCCCATCACCGTGATGGTGATTTCGGGCCAAGTGTCGACCTTGCTCGATTGGCACGAAGAATTGGGGTCGATTCCGATCATGGCGGGCGGTGCTGTGCTGATCGCACTCGGACTGACGAGGGTTCGGCTGCCGTTCATCTTGCGAGGTGTCGGAGCATTAGCAATTCTTGGCTCTTCGGTGGCGCTGTCGGCCGAACGTGACGGTCTCGACGGGCTGCTCCCAGGGCTTCTCCTCGGAATCGCAATCTTCGCTCTCGGATCGCTGCGGATGTGGATCGATCTGATTCTTCCCGGTGGCGCTCTCGTCGTGATGGCGGTATCGATCTTCATCTTCCGCCACATCGACAACGACGTCCTCGAGGGAGTCCTGGTGGTCCTCGTCGGATTGACGATGCTGGGAGCAACGACTCTCGTCGTGAGACGCTCACGTCGGTCGCATCCGGTCGTCGGCTAGGCACGCAATGAGCACCGTTGCGCTCGTTGCGAACCTGGCTGCGACCCTCGTCATGGTCGGCGTCATCTGGTTCGTGCAGCACGTGCATTACCCGTTGCTCGCAATATTCAACGTCGAGAGTGCTCCCCAGGTCGCACTCGAACATCAACGCAGAACGGGGCATGTGGTCGCACTTCCCATGGCTGTCGAGGGCGTCTCGACGCTCGCGCTCCTGGTGGTCCGACCCGATGGCGTTTCCGTCATCTGGCCGTGGATCGGTGCAGGGCTTCTGGCAATTGCGCTCGGCTCGACACTGTTTCTCTCGGTGCCGCTTCATGCTCGGATGGCGAGCAGTCCGCAGGCCGACACCGGGCGTCGGCTCGTCTCGACGAACTGGCCGCGTACCGTGGCGTGGACATTGCGTGGCATCGTGGGGATCATCATGATCGCTCAAGCAATCGGAGGTTCAGCGTGAATCAACAGTCGGTGGCTCGCGTGATCGATGGCATTCTCGACACCTCGATCATCGGTGGATTCTCGCGGATCGGATATGCGGTGCGTTCTCGCACCCGGGATTGGAAGAATCTCGAAAGTTCGGCCTTCGCTGGTCGGACGATTGCCGTCACGGGAGCCACCTCGGGTCTCGGTTTGGCCACAGCGAAGATCCTGCGATCTCTCGACGCGAACGTCGTTCTGATCGGCCGCCAGCCGTCCAAACTCGACGATGTCGTGTGGAGGATCCAGGAAGTGCCGGCGGATGGAACCGTGAAGTCCGTCGTCTGTGATCTGTCCGATCTCGAATCCGTGCGTCGTGCGTCGACGGAAATATCAACGCTCGGGCCGATCGACGTACTGATTCACAATGCGGGATCGCTGTCGAAGAACAGACACATCTCGCCTCAAGGATTCGAATCGACGATTGCCACCCACGTCCTCGGACCATTCCTGATGACGACGCTTCTCGCCGACAGAGTCGCCGACAGCGTGATCACCGTTTCGAGCGGCGGGATGTATGCGGCACCTCTGCCGAACTTCGCCTCGGGACGTTCGCTCGAGATGCCCGAATCTGCCTATGACGGCACCCGCCAGTACGCGATCGCAAAGCGAGCACAGGTCACCTTGAACGAAATGTGGGCCGCTGGTCGTGCGGATCCGCGCTTCTATGCCATGCATCCGGGATGGGCGGACACACCGGGCGTTCAGGAGTCGCTGCCCACCTTTCGCTCGTTGACGAAGCCCCTGTTGAGAACGTCCGAACAAGGTGCGGATTCGATCCTGTGGCTTGCATCACTCGCAACCGGAGACGTTGCCGCCCCGGCGACAGGATCGTTCATCTGCGATCGTCAGGTGCGTCCGATTCACAAACTCGGCTCGACTCGCAAGGCCGATACGACATCGAACAGAGCAGCGCTTTGGGACTGGTGTGTCGATCGCGTGCACGAGTTTTCGAGCCCGATCGCCTGAATCGAGACGCAGGAGCGATCTCTCTCAGAAGACGGTGTACCCGCCGTCGACGACCACTTCTTGTCCGGTGTGGAACGTCAGATTCGGGTCTGCGAGGAACGCACCGATCGATCGGAACTCTGCCGGATCGGCCCATCGTCGCACGGGCGTTCGTCGTGTCGTGACATCACGGAACGCGTCGTTCGCGAACGCTGGTCCAGCCATTTCCGTGACGGTCCATCCGGGCAACAGTGAGTTGACGCGAATCTTGTGGCGAGCGAGGCCAACCGCCAGCGCACGCACGAGGCCGTTCAGAGCGGTCTTTGATGCTCCGTACGCTTCATTGCCTGCGGCACCGTGAATGGCCGATGTCGAGGAAACTGCGACCAGACTTCCGCCAAATCCCTGTTGGACCATCTGGCGTGCTGCCTCGCGGAAGGTCACGAAGACTCCGTCGAGATTGACCTTCATCACCTCGCGCCACTGGTCGAGTGACAGATCGAGAAATGGCACACCGTGGCCGGGTCGGCCCGCATTCGCGAAACACCCGTCGACTCGCCCGAAGTCACGAGCGGTGAGGTTCATCGACTCGATGACCTGGGCCTCTTCGCCGACGTCGCACACATACGACCGCACGGGCACTCCGTACCGGGCGAGCGATTCCTCGGCTTCGGCGTTTCGATCCGCTCGGCGGCCCCAGATGGCGATACTGCCGCCAACCGCGGCGATGCCTTCGGCCATTCCGAGGCCGATTCCCGAATTCCCCCCGGTGACGACGAACACCTTGCCGGTGAGATCGGTCTTGTGAGGCCAGGGATTCTCGGTGGTCATTGGGCGATGCTAGCCACGGTGATTCGGGCGTACAGTTCTGGTTCATGGGGGCGATATCAGGCGAGTTCGAGAGATACACGGCTGCAGGTCTGCGAACACCTGCAGGGTTCACCGACGATGAGTTTCTGCTCATCGTGAGGTGGCTCGAGGATCGAGGTTCATCCATCGATGACATCCGGATTGCACTCGAGGAGCCGGGCCTTCCCGAGATGATTCGCTCGGCGATCGGCACCGATCGGCGACCCATGAGCCTGCGAGAGGTGGCTGAATCGGCTGACGTGCCGATCGAGATCATTCGTGAGGTGCGTCTGGCGGCTGGTCTCGAACCGGTCGACGACAGTGCAGTCGTCTACGAAGCCAGCGATGTGGCAGCTTTCGAAACTCTCCGGCTCGGTTTGCAATTGTTCTCTCGCGAGGAGATGTTGGTCTTCGTTCGAGTCGTGGGATCTTCGATGAGCCGTGTCGCCGATGCTGCCCAATCGCTGTTCCATGGAGAAGTCGAGCGGCATCTCGTGGAGTCGGTGGATCACGTCACCGAACTCGTACGGCGCACCGTCGAAGCTCAGAGCCTTGCGATGGATCTGTCATCGGTGCTGCACATGATGATGCGTCAGCATCTCGATCAGTCGATTGTGCGCGCTCGACAGGCATTCGTCGCAACATCTCGGACGGAACTCATGGCACCGATGGTCATCGGTTTCGTGGACCTCGTCGGCTTCACGTCGCGATCGGTTGAACTCGACGCCGAGTCTCTTGCTGATCTCGTGACACGATTCGAAGCGACAGCCAACGACACCATCACGGCCCGCGGAGGACGACTCGTGAAATTGATCGGTGACGAGGTGATGTACGTGGCCGTGGCTCCAGATGACGGTGTTCGCATCGCCGATGCGCTGTTGCGTGCATTCGGTTCGTCACCGGACCTGACGCCGCGTGGTGGCATGGCCTACGGTCCGGTACTGGCTCGAGCCGGCGACTATTTCGGATCGATCGTCAACCTTGCTGCTCGACTCGTGGACCAAGCAGTTCCTGGCGAGATCCTGCTCACCGACGACTTGGCTTCGCAGGTGAAGCATCCGCTGCAACCGGCGGGGCGGCGCATGCTGAAGGGTTTTCCTGACCCCATCGCAGTTTCGTCGCTCACTGTGTGAGCGCCAGGGGGATGGCTCACTGTGTGAGCGCCAGGGGGATGGCTCACTGTGTGAGCGCGTCGTCAGGTCACGTCGTGATGTCGCGGCGCTGGAAACCGATGAACGTCAACACGATGAATGCGGCAGTCACGACGATCGCAGTGATCGAATACCCGATGTCGAAGCCGTTCAACAATGGCTGAGTACCGATCGTCCATTGCAAAGGATTGAACGGTGTCGTGGCATCGATGGAATCCACGAGCGGAGCAAGCGAATAGAGGACGAAGAAGCCGATGGCGAGTGTGACGGCAACTCCGAGCGCGACGCTGCGTCGTCCGGTCCAAGCGCCGATCGCCGCTGCAAGTGACGCAAAGACGGCTCCGACCATCAGATTCACCCAGGCTCCAGCAACGAAACGGCTGAGCGGCACAGAGAAGTCGAGGATCTCAGTGCCGACGATGAGAGAGAGAAGCAGTGCCAGAGCCACGATCGACAGCACTGCAGCGACGGTCACGAAGCGAGTCGCTGTGTAGGTGTGCCGGGTGATCGGGAGGGTGAAAAAAACGTCGGCAGTGCCACTGTCCTCCTCCTCGGTCGTGAGACGGGAACCCCATGTCACAGCGATCGCAAGGAAGATGAGAGGCACTGTGGCGGTGAACAACTCCGTCGAGAGATACCCGATTTCCGAGGTGTAGTCCTGCATGCGGAAGATCTTCTGGAATGCCTCGGGAAATGCGTCAGCGATGTTGCCAACTTCACTTTGGGAATCCCGGATAGTCGGGTAAACGGACAGCTGGACAGCGACGATGGCAACGACTCCCAAGGCCCATGCGATCGTTCCGCGAACGTGATCGACCAGAGATTTCATGAGAAGCGGTCGGAGAATCATGAGTGGTTCCCCACGACGTCGAGGAAGATCTGATCGAGAGACTGCTCGTGTGTGCGTACTGTCACCGCTCCTCTGTCCGCAGCGAGATGCAGAAGAGCGTTCTCCGACCCCACGACCCGGCAGGTGACCGTCTGACGATTCACCTCGGCGGACTGGACATTGTCGACAGCTCGGAATGCCTGTACGTCGACGGGCCGATCGAATTCGAGCTCGATGGTTCGAGTGACCTTTGCTTTCAGTGATGCGATGTCGTCGGTGAGAACGAGGTGTCCCTTGTTCACGATCGACACATGAGTGGAGAGACGTTCGGCTTCGCTCATCACGTGTGAGGACAAGATGATTGCCGTGCCTCGAGCACACTCCTCGTGGATCAATTCCTCGAACTCCCGTTGGATGATCGGGTCGAGTCCCGACGTGGGCTCGTCGAGAACCAAGAGGTCGGGCGAGTGCATGAAAGCTTGAACCACGGCAACCTTTTGCTTGGTGCCCTTCGAAAGGTCGCCGATGTGTTTGGTCGGGTCGAGCGAGAGACGTGAGCAGAGCTCGGTGATTCGCGCGGAGAAGTCTCCGCGACGAATGGCAGACAGATAGACGAGATACTGCTCGACAGTCTGGTTCTCGTAGAGAGACAGTTCGCCAGGAAGGTACCCGACACGAGATCGCCAATCGGGCGGTGAGGATGCCACATCGATGCCGAAGACAGTGGCCGTCCCACGGGTGATCTTCAGAAGTCCGAGCATCATGCGCAGAATCGTCGTCTTGCCCGAGCCATTCGGTCCGAGGAGACCGCAGACGGTTCCGGGCTCGACGTCGAGATCGATGCCTTCCACCCCGCGTGATGCTCCGTAGTACTTGGTGAGATTCCGAAGACTCACTGTCGGCTGAGCACTCACATCTGAATACTGCTGTGAAATCGACATGAATCAAACAAGAAGGCCGCATCCGCGGGCAAGATTGTCGAATGGCAGGCCAGGTGAATGATGAAGCCCCCCAACTTCCCGAGCATGCCGGGGGACCGCGAGCTGCTGTCTACGGCGG
>JBDLRO010000047.1:0-4160 GCA_039800025.1 Actinomycetota bacterium
TATCCAGCGAACTCTGCTGGAGCTGGGCCGGCCAGGTCCTCGAACCCCGCGACTTCGGTGAAAGGCTGACGAAGGCGTTCGACGAGCCGGAGGGTCGCAGTGACGTCTCCATCCATGGCAGATGTGAGTGCTGCTTCGACCACATGATTGCGGGCGATGTACACGGGGTTCACGTCGTCCATGGCCGTCGGGACGGCCGCAAGGTCGACACCATTCGCCTCGAGTGCCCTGATCCATCGAGCGAACCACTCGTCGAATGCGGCAGATCCGAGGAAGAGCAATCGCAATTCCGATGAGGGCGCGCTGGGTCCCGATGTGCGGACGGAGTCGGCGAGGCGTCGGAAGAACGAGGTGTAATCCACCGTCTCGGCGTGCATCAGTGCGAGGAGGTCATTGAACAATTCTGTGTCGGCTGCAGTGTCAACCGCTTGGTCATGCGTCGTCGAAGGCAGGCCGAGTTTGGAGCGCATACCCGAGGCCCATGCTTCTTGGAAGACGTCCGGATACCGCTGCAGGACAGCCATGGCTTTCTCGATCGACGTCTCCTGATCTTCGTCGATGAGCGGGAGCAGGGTCTCGGCGAGTCGCGCCAGGTTCCATTGACCGATCTGGGGCTGATTGCCGTACGCATACCGACCACCCGTATCGATGGAGCTGAAGACAGTCGCAGGATCGTAGGCGTCCATGAATGCACAGGGACCGAAGTCGATCGTCTCTCCTGAAACAGTCATGTTGTCGGTGTTCATGACCCCGTGGATGAATCCGACGAGCATCCAGCGGGCGATGAGATGCGCTTGGCGCACGACGATCGATTCGAGAAATGCGAGATAGCGATCGGGCCCGTCGACGGACTCGGTGATCGGAGATGGATGCCGTGCCATCACGTAGTCGGCCAGCCTCCGGACGAGACCTTCTTCTTTCAGTGCTGCTGCGTACTGGAACGTTCCGACGCGAATGTGACTCGATGCGATCCGCGCGAGGACGCCACCCGGCAGCAGCGTTTCACGGGCGATGCTTTCGCCGGTCGCGACGATTCCGAGGGCGCGGGTGGTCGGAATGCCGAGGCCGTGCATTGCTTCGCCGATGATGAACTCGCGCACCATCGGACCGAGAACTGCTTTGCCGTCACCGCCGCGGGCGAACGGAGTTCGTCCTGATCCCTTGAGGTGAAGGTCGAAGCGTCGCCCGGTGGGGTCGACGATCTCACCGACGAGGAGAGCGCGACCGTCGCCGAGGCGAGGGGAGTATCCCCCGAACTGGTGACCTGCGTACGCTTGAGCGACGGGTCGGGCTCCAGGAGGCGTCACCGTTCCGCTCATCAGGTCGGCCCCTGTGCGAGAAGCCAGAACAGCCGGATCGATCCCAAGATCGCGGGCGAGGGGTTCGTTCACGAGAATCGTCACCGGGTTCTCGATCGCATTCGCCGACCAGGGTTGGCACAGTTCGGGAAACTCTTCGGTGAACGTGTTGTCGAATGTCAGGTTCACCTCGCCCATGAATCGCAGGCTAGAGGTGGTTGTCAGGGTGCAGCAGTGTCGAGATCGGTGAGAAATCCCAAAGCTGCATCGACAGCGTGCGTCCTCCATGAGAGAACGAGATCCTTCGGGGTGTGCTGCATCCGCATTTCGAGTCCGGCACGGATCTGGCGAACGAGCTGCATCTGGGCATCGATCATCTCGTCGATGGGGATCGAGCATCGTTGTGCGAGGACGAGTTTGAGCAGAAGATCACTGCGGAGTTCCCGAAGATGCTCGACAGGAGTTGTCATCCATGTGCGAAAGGCGGATCGTCCGGCTCGAGTCGGTGCATAGATCGTCCTGTTTCCTCCCGCGCGCCCGGGTTGTTCGGCACGTGCTTCGATGAACCCGCGCTCGAGGAGTTGGTCGATCGCGCGGTAGGTGAGCGGTCGAGACAGCACCCAGATGCGCCCGATCTCACCACCGGGAGCGAGCTCCTTCGCGAGAGCGAATCCGTGCGAAGGCGCGGCATTGAGCAGTCCGAGCACGGCCCATTCTCCAGTGAGAAGTTCGGTGCCCGACCGACGGAGTCGAGTCATGGTCGATCGAACAGTTCCGCGATGTAGGGCGTCGCGGGTCGAGCGGCCAAGTCACCCGGCGTGCCACGCTGCACGATTCGACCTTCTTCGATCACGACGACATCGTCCGCGAGGTGACGCGCATCGTCGGGATCATGTGTCACGAGGATCGTCATCGGGCGCGCAGTGCCGAGGTCATGAGAGATTTCCGTGCGCATGTGTCGACGTGTCACGACGTCGAGAGACGCAAGCGGCTCGTCGAGAAGCAGGAGATCGGGACGACTGACCAGAGCACGTGCGAGGGCGACCCGCTGCGATTGCCCTCCGCTCAATTGCTTGGGATGGCTGTCTGCGAGATGTGCCAAATCGAGACGTTCGAGATAGTCCGATGCCAGTTCGCGCGCATCGCTCTTCGAGTGACCGCGTGCCCGCGGACCGAAGGCCACGTTGTCGAGAACCGTCATGTGATCGAACAGGAGATGGTCTTGGAAGACAAGACCGACGTTGCGTTCACGAGCGGGCATGAACCTCGAGGCTTTCGGATCGTCCCAGGTTTCCCCGTTGACGAGGACGAAGCCTTCATCGAGGGCCAATAGTCCAGCAAGTGCGCGCAATGCAGTCGACTTGCCTGCACCATTCGGCCCCATGATCGCCAGTGTGCGACCCGACTCGACACGAAGATCGACGTCCAGCCGCAGATTCGGCCACGCGACTCCGATTCGTGTTTCGAGAGTCATGAAGTCGACCTACCCGGGTTGTCGAGCCATCGGTCGCGCATCCCGATGATGACGGTGAACGACACGACGATCATGATCAGGCTCAGAACGAGAGCAGTCGCGGGTTCTGTCTCGAGAGCCAGATACGTCGCAAGGGGCATGGTCCGCGTGGTTCCGTCAAGATTTCCAGCGAAGGTGATCGTTGCGCCGAACTCACCGAGAGCACGCGCCCACGCAAGAACGAAACCGGCTGCCAACGCAGAACGCACAGCCGGCAAGGACACGTGGCGCATGGTGAACCACGGTGAGGCTCCGAGAGTTCGAGCAGCGTCTTCGAACCGCGGATCGAGTTGACGGAACGCAGATTCGACGGTGAGCACGAGAAATGGCATGGCAACGAAGATCTGCGCGACGACGACGCCGGCAGTCGTGAACGGAAGCCGGATGCCGAGCCAGTCGTCCAGATATTGGCCGAAAAGTCCGCGCCGGCCGAATGAGAACAGCAGCACCACGCCTCCGACAACAGGAGGAAGCACCATCGACAAGGTGACGAGAGCCCGAATGACGGACCGACCTGGAAGGCTCGTCCGAGCCAGCACCCATGCGAGGGGAATTCCGAGGAGTGCCGAGACGACCGCAGCGAGTGTCGACGTGCGCAGCGACAGCCAGAGTGCACGGCGAACGTCCGAATCGAATGTGATCTCGACGAGGTCGCTCCATGGCACGCGCACCAAGAGGCCGGCGAACGGCAAGAGGAAGAAGAGCACTGCAATTCCTGCCAGCACCGAGATCGAAAACGGAGTGCGGTGTCTCGTGGCTCGGTTCATGGCACACCGAAGCCGTACGACTCGAGGATGCTTCGCGCCGTCTCAGACGTCAAGACGAAGTCGTAGAACGTGCGTGATGAGGCACTGGAAGTGTCGCCGACCAGTGCGATCGGGTACTCAGCGACCACGTTGAACTCGTCGGGAATTGCAACGCCCTCTGCTGCGGAACCCGTCGCAATCACGTCTGTTCGATAGACGATGCCGGCATCGGCCTCACCGAGGACGATCTTGTTGACGATGCCCTTCACACTTTCTTCGTAGGACTTGGGCGTCGCGGTGACGTTGGCTCGGACGAGAACCTCTGCGCTGTAGCTGCCGATCGGTACAGCTTCGTCACAGGTGATGTAGATGAGATTGGGATCCGACAGATCTGCGAGTTCGCTGATGTTCAACGGATTACCGGCTTCGACCATGATCTCGAGCGAGTTGGTGGCGAATGTCCGAACATCGCCGATCTGCAGAGGACTCTTGCGGATCTTGTCGATGTTCTTCGTGTCGGCTGAGGCGAAGATGTCAGCTTGAGCACCTTCGATGATCTGGGTCGCAAGATCTGCCGACGATGCGAAGTTGAATTCGATTTTC
>JBDLRO010000048.1:0-6051 GCA_039800025.1 Actinomycetota bacterium
AATCTCTTGGAGAACGCGATCAAGTACTCCGATCCTGGTACATCAGTGGAAGTGTCCGTCCGCAGAGCGGATGGGGAGGTGATGATCGAGGTCAGAGATCGCGGGGTGGGGATTCCCGCCAAGGAGATCGATCGCATCTTCGAACGCTTCTATCGAGTCGACAGGGCCCGATCGCGCGAAACGGGCGGTACCGGGCTTGGTCTGTCCATTGCGCGTCACATCGCCCACAACCACGGCGGGGACATCCTGGTGCACAGTGTCGAAGGTGCCGGTTCGACATTCACGTTGCAACTGCCGAGTCACAGAGGACTTTCGCAATGACTCAGCACACGGTCCTCGTGGTCGAAGACGAAGAGAGTTTCATCGATGCGCTGCTGATCGGACTCGACAAGGAGGGATTTCGAGTCGAAGTTGCACGAGACGGCCTCGAAGCTCTCGCGAAGTTCGACATCGTTCATCCCGACATCGTCCTTCTCGATGTGATGTTGCCGCGCATGTCGGGGATCGACGTCTGTCGGCAACTTCGCAGGAAATCCCAGGTGCCGATCATCATGGTCACCGCAAAGGCCGCGGAGATCGACACTGTCGTCGGCTTGGAGGTCGGAGCGGACGACTACATCACCAAGCCGTATCGCCTCCGCGAATTGGTGGCGCGGATGCGGGCAGTACTTCGTCGAGCCCCATCAGCTCTCGATGACATCGGCGATCTGGATGGGGCAATCGTCATCGGGGACGTGATTCTCGATCCTGGTCAGCATCGTGTGACCGTACGTTCGACAGAAGTCTCGATGCCTCTCAAGGAGTTCGAATTGCTGCACGTCCTCATGGCGAATGCGGGTCGCGTGGTCTCTCGTGAGAGTTTGATCGACAGAGTGTGGGGGAGCGATTACGTGGGAGACACGAAGACCTTGGACGTCCATGTGAAGCGACTACGAGCCAAGGTCGAAGTCGATCCCTCGAATCCGACGTGCATCGTGACGATCCGCGGGCTGGGTTACAAGTTTCAGAAGTCCTGATCCGTGCGATCGAAACCGAGCCATCCTCTGACAGATGCAACGCCCTGTGGAACGGGCAACACCTAAAGTGGACCCGTGAGCGACTCGAACCCGCACAAGGAACCCGAGTCGCAGGAAGCATCGTCGGATTCGGGGTCGCCGAAGTTGCCCGGCCGCGGGAGCGGACGCGAGTACGTTCCGCCTCGTTCCCAGCATCGATTCGTGCCACAACCGTTCACACGACTCGTTCGGGTGCACGCACTGATGGCCGCAGGAGAAGCCGCAATGGCGGTGGCGCTGGCAGATTCGCTGTTCTTGTCCATCACGCCCGGGGAGGCGCGCAGCCGAGTTCTGCTCTTCCTCGGAATCAGCTTCGCCCCGTTCGTGGTTCTGGCTCAGTTCATCGGTCCGGTCATCGATCGGATTCCTGGCGGACGCCGACTTCTCGTCACGCTCATTGCGGCGATTCGCGCTGTCGTGATGGTGCTGATGGTCTCTCAGCTCGATTCCTTGCTGCTGTTTCCATTGGCGTTCCTGGCAATGGTGCTCAACAAGACGTATGCAGTTTCGAAATCCGCCCTCGTGCCGTCTCTTCTGCGATCAGAGCGCGATCTCGTCCAAGCCAATGCCAAGTTGGGCGTCACCGCCGGCATCGTCGGGTTCGTCGCAGCTGTTCCTGCGGGTGCATTGAGCATTCTCTCGCCCAAGTTGACCCTTCTGTTCGGGGCCATCATCTTCGGACTGGCTGCGGCAAACGCTCTTCGTCTTCCGAAGCGCTCCGTTGCAGGGGAAGCTCCTGCCGAGGCAGAGATCAGGGAACTGCACCAGCCGGGAGTCGTGATTGCCGTCTCTGCCATGAGCCTCGTGCGCGCGAGTGTCGGCTTCATCTTCTTCCACTTGGCGTTCTGGTTCGCCGATCCGCAGCGCGCAGAGGTCGTGGGACTGGCGACCAACGGCCGATGGACGCAGATGCGATATCACTTCGGGCCGCAGTTCGGAACGATGTGGTTCGGAATTGCCGTCAGCATGGCGGCAGTCGGTTCGCTCTTCGGCAACATGAGCGCCAAACGACTCAGTCGTGTCGAGCGCATCGAATACCTGATCGTGGGTGGGCTCGTCCTGATCGGCGCAGCGGGTGTCTTCACCGCTCTCACGTCGACGACGGTCACCGCGCTCTTGCTGATGATGTTCGTGAATTACGCAGCTGCGGTCAGCAACATGGCATTCGAGACGATCGTGCAACGTGACGCACCAGACGCGAATCGGGGCCGGGCGCTGGCGAACTACTACACACGTTTCCAGTTGATGTGGGTCGCGGCCGGAATCGTTCCCGTCCTCCTCGAACTTCCCGGTGCCGTGGGCTTTGCAATCATCGCCGGAATCGGATTCGCCGGAGCCGGTGTGTATTGGGTCGGACTTCGCCAGATGGCGCAAGGTCTCGATCCACTCCCGCTACGACATCAGGTTCGCGACAGACTCAAGCGTCGCCGGTGATCTCGAGACGTGCCAGCCACAACCCTGGTGCATCGAGTTCGGATGGTGTGGGCAGGGACGAGCGGTCGCGGTAGAGCGGGCGCAGCCCATCGGTGCCTGCACGCTCGACGACACCGGTGACGAATTGTCGTCCTCGATCGACCTGGCGACGATTGAGATGGAGACCCAGAAGTTTTTCCACGAACGCGGTCTCGTCACTGCCCTCGATTCGTCGGCGTCGAACCGCTTCCGCGATGCGCGTCGTATTGCCCAGAATTCGTGTGCTCACTTGGTCGGTCATGAAATCCGACCAGCCGAGGACGAGCCCGAGGAGCGAATCCAATTCGGGTTGGATGGAATCCTGTTCAGGCGAGCGCACGGCCCCGAGGAGCAGTTCAGGATCGCCGAGGATTCGCTGAAGAGACTGCATCACCTCGGCAGGCTCCGAGACTTCGATCGACGACAACTTGTCCATGATCGCTCGTGGGTCCGGCCGGAAAGCTCCAATGAATCGTCGGACGAGGTCGAGGACCGCTGATCGAATCGATTCCACGTCGAAGAGTTGATGAATGACGAGTTCGTGGATCACCGTCCACATATGGACTTCGCGAATCTCGAGGTTCCACTCCTCGGCGAAACCATCGATC
The DNA here is from genome assembly GCA_039800025.1 of Actinomycetota bacterium. Classification (GTDB taxonomy): domain Bacteria; phylum Actinomycetota; class Acidimicrobiia; order Acidimicrobiales; family Ilumatobacteraceae; genus Casp-actino8. The sequence continues at coordinate 3,116 of JBDLRO010000048.1, forward strand.
GCCTGGGGAACGATCATGAATTCTCGTCCGGCAGGCCGAGGCAGCGGCAGATCGTACTGTCCGAGTGATCGACGGGCGAGAAGTCCGACCATCGACCCGATCGTCATCCCCATCGTCATCGGGGCGATCATGCCTGTGATGTTGGCGAACAGCGACCCGAACGGGTCGGAGGATTCGAGTTCGACGGAATCCGGGTCCGAACCGAAGATCGTCGTCTTCCCGGGTTGAAGAGCTGTGGCGAGATCGATGAAGAGAGGTTTGTAATCCTCGAGCGTGCGGTTCGCCCATGTTCCCACGGTCACGGGCAGCGGCTCCCATGTGGCCATCTGCGCGAGGTCACCGAATCCCGTGACTTCATGAAGATGGGGAATCACGATCCGACTCATGTTCGAGAGTTCGATGCGAATCAACGGATCCACGTTCGCTTCGGATCTTCCCGCCGTGGAGGCTGCGATCTGGCGAGCCGTGTCCCAATGGATGGGTTCCTGTCCGAATGCTTTGAACATGTCGCCGAACATCCCGCCGAACATCCCGCCGAACATGGACCCGAATGGACCCTCTGGTCGATCACCCGACTCGTCGTCGAACGGATCGTTGTTCGAGTCGTTCACGAGGTCAATCTATTGCCAGAAGATCGAACCGAAACGAGTTCGTCGAGGTGCCAGTCTCGGGAACACCTGTATCGGGAACACCTGTATCGTGACGTCGTGGCGATCACGGCATCCTCTCCGGACGCACTCGGAGATCGCATCGCGATCGCATCGAGGACATCGAACCCCGCTCGACCTGTTCGAGTTGCAATCACCGGTTCGACTCTTCCGCTCGGACGTCGAGTGATCGAACGATTGAGTGTTGATGGCACCGGGTTCTCGGTGTGCGATCTGTCTTCTGTCGACTCGGGAGCCAACGAGATCGATGTGATCGTCCACTTGTCCCCGGGCGACCATGATGCACTGGTCGCTCGGGCCACGAGCGCAGTCGCGGGTACTCCGGAGCTGCTGGCACTGGCCGATGTGCACTCCGCGCGTCACATCGTCCTGCTGTCGTCGGCTCTCGTGTACGGAGCGTGGCCGAACAATCCGGTACCGCTGACGGAAGAGGCTGCACTTCGCCCCGATTTCGGATTCGCATTCGCCCGGCAATTGGCAACCGTCGAACAATTGGTCGACGACTGGCGTGCTCGACGCCCCGATCGATCGGTGACCGTACTTCGTCCCGTGCCTGCGATGGCTCAGGACGGAACGTCGGGCCTCGTGCGCGCGTTGGCGGCGGGTATGGGTGGACGGATGGGAGAAGAGGATGTTCCGGCACAATTCGTCCACCTCGACGATCTCGCCGATGCAGTCGTATTGGCGGTGAATCGTCGGCTCGATGGGATCTACAACGTCGCACCGGACGGTCATGTGCCCGGCTCCCGTGTCCGCTCATTGTCCGGCATGGTTCCGAAAGTGCGCCTTCCGGGTCGGATCGCAGAGATCGTCGCCGATCTGCAATGGCGATTCCAGCGCGGACCCATTCCCCCGGGCCTTCGGCCGTACGTTCGGTCGCCATGGCTCGTGTCCAATGATCGGTTGCGGGCCGAAGGTTGGAATCCGACTGTGACGAACGAACAAGCCTTCGTCGAGGGAACCGACGCGAAGTGGTGGACGATGCTGACTCCGAAGCGAAAGCAGGAGATCGCTCTCGGAGCTGCCGCCCTCGGTTCGTTGGTCGCTATTGCATCAGTGACGTCGTGGTTGCGTCGACGGCGTCGTCATTGAGCAGGTCTGCCAACGCCGTCTCGACGAGATTCACGGGGATGAATCCGAGCCGACCCGCTGCATGGGTGCACAAGCCGATGAGATGTCCCGCTTTGCTCACGAGAGGAGCACCTTCGGCGACTTTCGATGAGTCGAGATCGAATGCCGCGTAGGTGTCGAGAGCAACGATGACGTCGTCGAGGGGTTGACCGATGACGAATTCGAGTGGAGTCTCGATGAGAACCATCACAGGCTGACCCAGTGCGTACTCGGAACCGTTGGTGCCGAGTCCACTTGCCTTGATGTCCGCGCGGGCTCCCGTTGTCGACTCGTCGGACACCGACAGGACGGCGATGTGCAGATCGGGAAGTGTGTGAAGAATCCGGCTGCGAACCATCTGCCCGTTCGGGAGTCGGACGTCGATCGATTCGATTTCGTTGACGGCGGCCATCGTCGTGAGGAGATGCTCTCCGCTTTCGGAGAGGATTCCCATCGCTCGCGCCGATTCGACGACGGGAATCGTGGTGGTCGTTGTCGACGTCTGAGGGGGCTGGCTGGGCCGCGTGACCGATGAGACGGCTCCACTCGCGAATCTGAACTTCTCGACGAGACGCGAGCCGATCGCGACACGAGGCGACTCGATCGGGGTCACGGAATCGACGACACCTGGAGAGGGAAGTCGATCAGGGTTGGGACGCTGGTAATCGAACGATGCGATGCGAAGTCGCGAGTTGGCCAACGCCACCACGTCATGGGGATCCGATCGCAGCGAATCGGGCTGGAGCGCCAGGACGAGTGCGACGCAGAGTACGACTCCGGCAACCGTGACGACTCCGATGAGAGTCCGTCCGTTCCGACCGATGTTGATCGGGCGGGAGTCGATCGCCGCGACCGATGCGAATCCGATTTCCGAAGGATGTCGCCACACACGTTCATGGGGTGGCAACGGGGCTTGGGAATCAGCTCCTGAGCGCCGGGGCGGTTCGTCTGTTCCGAACCCGTCGACTTCGTCGAAATGACCACTCACGAGCCCAACGGTAGTGAAGTTCACCGCTGAGAAGGTCGCGGGTCGCCCCGGGGGTCTCAACCGCCCGGCAGCCATGCACCGATACGCTCGTGGTGTGGATCGCAGTGTCGTGGAGCAGTCCGAGTCCCGCCAGGATCTCGTCGACCGGTACCTGACCGATGACGAATGGA
>JBDLRO010000049.1:0-2742 GCA_039800025.1 Actinomycetota bacterium
CTGGCAGGGCACGTAATTCGCGACCTCGCTGAAATACAGACTTCCCGCTGTCGAGACTGCGGCCACGACCCAGGCGAGCCACAGACTCAAGCGCCGAACGTCGTCGACGATGTCGGACCGCAGTTCGGCGAAACCTGACGGACCCTGTTCGGACGAGCCGACCGGCCACCGAGCCAACACGGCGTACAGCACGGAACCACCGAGAGCGATGAGTGCCAAGAGAGATGTGAAGAGCTCGATGCGGTCCGTATTCACCGGTGTCAGTATGCCCTCGCGAAATGGAAAGATATGACTCTTGATTTCGCCCGGAAGCAAAGTTCCCAGTGTCGTCACTCCCGAACAAGCCCATGAATCGATGTCGGCTGGCTCGATCGTCTTGGCCGATGTCCGATGGTACGCAGACGGGCGAGATCCTCGAGTTGCTTTCACAGAGTCGCGAATTCGCAATGCGGTGTTCATCGACGTCGACCGAGATCTCGCGAACAGCCACGACCATCCCGCTACCGCGGGACGCCATCCCTTTCCCGATCCGGACGATTTCGCAGCGGCAATGGGCCGAGCAGGAATCGGGGACGACACTTGGGTCGTCGCCTATGACGACACCGGAGGAATGACCGCTGCGCGACTCGTCGTGATGCTGCGCATGCTCGGCCGCCAGGCTTCTCTCCTCGATGGCGGCCTTCCGGTGTGGACGGAACTTCATCCAGATCTCATCGACAGCGGCAATTCGAAGAAGCCGATGTCAGCGATGTTCACGGCCCAACCCTGGCCTGACGATCTCCTGATCGCCGATGACGAGCTGACCGACCTCGTGCGCCGAGGTACGGCTTCGACCGGAGTCGTCCTTCTCGATGCCCGCTCACGTGAGCGTTTCGAGGGCCGCGCTCCTTTCGGACCTGGAACCCTCGACCTGCGAGCCGGCCACATTCCCGGTGCGGTGAGTGCACCGTGGATGGAAGTTCTGTCACCCGAGACTCGTCGGCTTCGCGACCGTTCCGACCTGCGATCCCATTTCGCTCGACTCGGCGTCGATGAGGCAGTGGATGTGATCGCCTCGTGCGGCTCAGGGATCTCTGCGTGTCTCGACATCGTCGCCATCGAACATGCAGGTCTCCCGATGCCACGGCTGTACGTCGCATCGTGGTCGGGATGGTCGGCCGACGAAAGTCGGCCCGTCGAGAGCGGAGCCTCCGACGTCGATCGCGCTCACCTGCGTCGGGCCATGCGCGCCCATCGCATGACCGCATTCAGAGACCTCCGACGCGCTCGCCGCCATCGACGTCTTGCCAATGTCGAATGGTTCGAAGCCCTCTACCGCGTGTACCTCGCTGCATTCGTCTTCGGTGGAGGAGCGATGTTCATTTCGGGATTCGTCCCCGATGAACCGGTGTCGACGCGGACGGCATCGGACATCTGGGCCAATGGTCCGGCATGGCTCGGACTCGCAGCGGTCCTCGCCATCGGTATCGGATTGCGGTCGGGAAGCCGCGGTGGACCGCTCGCAATCGAAGAGGCCGACGTTCGCCACGTTCTCTTGGCCCCGATCGAGCGCGGGCGTGTTCTTCTCAGACCCGCCGTGCAGACGTTGCGAACGTCGATGTTCGCAACGACGATCATCGGAGCACTTGCTGGCTATCTCGCTGCACGTCGCCTTCCCGGTACTGCTCCTCAATGGGTCTTCTGGGGAAGCGTGTGGGGTGCCGTGGCCGGTGCGCTGTACGTCGGCAGCGCGCTCGTGGCTCACGGACTGCGCGTCCCACGATGGCTCGCGACGACTCTCGCGGTCACCGTCGTCTCGTGGCAGCTGCTCAGCGCGCTTCCTGCGAGCACCGGTGTCGCGCTCGGGATCCCCGGCGTTGCCGATGCACAAGGAGATCTCGCTTTCGCCATTCATGGCATTTCTGCACGTGCTCTCACCTATCCGACCCTCTCGATCGTCCTTGTGTGTGCAGGTCTCGCTCTCACGACTCGACAGTCCGTCGATGCTCTCCTTCGCCGATCGGCCCTGGTCAGCCAATTGCGCTTCGCAGTCACCGTTCAGGATCTCCGAACTGTCACTCTCCTGCGTCGACGCTTGAGCGAGGAACGAAGTCGCAGTCGCCCGTGGATCACGCTGCGACGTTCCGACCGAGTCGGCAGCGATTTCTTCGGTTCCGAATGGAAGCGGGCTGTGAACGGACTTGCTCGCTTCCCCCTGAGCCGAGTCGTTCGAATCGTTCTGCTCTGCGTCGTGAGCGGGCTGGCTGCGACAGCTGCATACCACGGAACGAGTCCTGCGATCGTGATCATCGGAGCAGCGATGTTCATGGTCGCCCTCGAGGCACTCGAACCGCTCGCACAAGAGATCGACCAGGCCGATCGCACGGCCTCGTATCCGCACCCGCGCGGGCTGATCCACCTTCGACTGTCATCGCCGGTCATCGCATTGACGCCGGTCCTGGCATCCATCATCTGCGCGACGTCATTGGTGGTCGAACGAGACATGTGGCTCGTCGCGATCGTCGGCTCGATCAGCGCCGTGATGGCCGCCTTCGCGGGTGCTGCGATCAACATCGTGTCCGGCGCCCCCGATCCGACAGCGACGACCGTCAGTCAGAACACGATGCCTCCTGAAGTTGCCGGCACGGTCAGCATCGTGAAGTCGCTATGGCCAGTCGCGTTGTCGATCGCAGGAGGGCTTCCTTTCGTGTTCGCGTCGCTGGAGCGAACGACGGGTGGAGCAGAGGCGGCAGCTCTGCGCGC
>JBDLRO010000050.1:0-11654 GCA_039800025.1 Actinomycetota bacterium
GGACAGCCAGGGGGACGAACATGGCAGCCGTCGAAATCTCTATCACCAGGATTCGCACCGACGATCGCTGGATGGACAGGGCGGCCTGTCGAGGACTCACCTATTTGTTCTTCCCATTGACTGCTGAACGGCCTCAGGCTCGACAACGCCGAGAGGCATTGGCTCGGTCCATCTGCGCGAGTTGCTCCGTTCAGAGTGAGTGCCGCGATTTTGCTCGGGAGAATCACGAATACGGGCTTTGGGGCGGAGAGAGCGAAGACGAACGACACGAAGCGGGTTTTCGACTCATCGCGCCGATCGGGATTCGCGCCAACGTCGGTTGAGTCCGGTTCTGTCTCTCGTCCGATTCGACGTATCGCTGAGAAATTCATTGTCGATGATCGAGTGACGGCGTGAATCGGGAGATGGAATCAGGTCCTGCCGCCATCGACACCACTCCCCTCTGGCATCATGGTCGAGGATCATGACGTCTCTTCCAGAAAACACGACCGACTTCCCGCCCGTCGAATCGGCTTTGCATCGCTCCGCTCTTCAATGTGCGTGGACCGCCTACGACGATGGGCGAACGATCCTCTCGGTGCACGACACGAGTCCTCGTGTGTCGACCAACACCGTCTACCGGATCATTCTCGACGACGGCACGAACATCTACGGCAAAGTCTCGAACTACGGATCGTATTTTCTCTTCGCTGAAGATCACGATCGGCTCTTTCGCTGCACTCAGCTTCTTCGAGGTTCGGAGTTCGAGAACTTCCTGGCACCCGTCCTGAGCCGCAACGGAAGACCGTTCACATGGTACGACGGATCGCTCTGGGTCGCGTTCTACGGAGAAGCGCGAAAGGCCGACTCGCTCCCCCCTCGACTGTCGAGCACTCAGCGCACATGTCTCGCCAGGGAGATCGCTCGATTCCATCGTGAATGCGATGCGATCGCACCGTCCATACCTGCGACATCGAACAGCATCAAGTCCGATGCGATTCACCTGCTGGATCTGTTGAGTTCCCCGTTCGCCCCGCGCAATTTCGAGCTCCCTCCCGAGGATGTCGGCGTGCTGTGGAAGCAAACTCACGACTTTCTTCTCGAATTGGAGCGAATTCGATACGACTCATGGCATCGAATTCCCGTTCTCGTCGACTGGAATCTCGGTAACTTCTCTGTCCAGTTCTCCGATTCGGATCAGGAGACGTTCCGGCTCTTTTCTCGGTGGGATTACGACTGGTTCAGGCTCGAATCTCGCGTTCTCGACTTCTATTTCTTGTCTCGGGTCGCGTCGAAGACCGGGGACCGGTCGCAGTGGACGTATTCCTCCCACACTCTCCACGAGCCGCAGTTCCTCGCGTTCCTCGCCGCCTATCACGAGATATTCCCATTGTCCGAGGAAGAAGTGCGCTTCATCCCGGAGGCATTTCGATTCTTCGTGCTCAACTACGTCATTCGAGAGGGCTCGCGTTTCTTCCGCCGAGACTTGTGCATCAAGTTTCGAGCCGATGCTGCACGTGTCTATCTTCCTCAAATGGAATCATTCGACGTCTCCCCCCTTCTTCGAGCGGTGTTCGCATGAGCACTCATTCGAACGATCGGATGGCCGGAATGGATCAACGAACTCGCGGCAGTCTTCTGACTTCGTCGCACGACGTGCCTTCGTACGACGTCGTCGTGCTGGGCAGCACGAATCTCGATCTCGTCGCGAATGTCGATCGACTGCCGCTTCCGGGTGAGACCGTTTCTGCTCTCGGCTATGCAGAACACCCAGGTGGAAAAGGTTTGAATCAGGCAGTGGCAGCTCGTCGAGCCGGTGCCGAAACAGCCTTCATCACGTGCATCGGAGCCGACTCCCCCGGCGCAATGTTGCATCGCTTGATCGTCGCCGAGGGAATCGCCGCCTACGTGACGGAGAGTTCCGAGCCGACTGGTCGGGCACTGATCTCTGTCGACGGACATGCGGAGAACTCGATCGTGGTGGTTCCCGGCGCGAATGACCAACTCGGCATCGGAACGGTCGACGATCATCGTGCGATCATCGAACGTGCGCGAGTGCTGCTCTGTCAGCTCGAGATCCCAACGGAGTCCGTGAAAGCCGCACTTGCGATTGCGAGAATTTCTGGTACCCGCACGATTCTGAATCCGGCACCCATCAAGGAGTTGGACGCCGACATCTTGCAGATGTGCGACGTGCTCGTTCCCAATCAGCACGAACTTTCTCTGTTGGGCGGAACGTCGTCTCTTCTGCAGGCTGGAGTTCGAGCCGTTGTGGTGACTCTCGGTGCGCGTGGGATTCGCATCGTGACACGCGATCATGAGGCCGAGATTCCCCCCTTCGCTGTTCGAGCTCTGGACACCACGGGGGCGGGAGATGCGGCATGCGGGGCGTTTGCGGCTGGAATTGCTCTCGGAATGGACATTGCGCAGGCTGCTCGCAGAGCTTCTGCTGCGGGAGCCCTCGCGGCCACCCGGGCTGGGGCGGTTCCATCTCTGCCTTTCAAAGAGGAGATCGACGCGCTCGTCGACTAGCGACGGAGTGCGAGAGAGGCCCAACCTTCTATCTCGATGGATTCAGCAATGGTCAGGGGCTCGAGTGCTTTCAGGACGTGATCGAACCGACCGTGGAGAACGCCGCTGATCACCAGTGTTCCACCTTGGTCCAACAGACGTTTCAGATCATCTGCGAGATCGATGAGGACCGGAGCGAGGATGTTCGCCGTGAGGAGGTCGAATCTGCCGGTGATCGAGTCGAGACCGTCGAGAGCGACGGTCCAGCGGTCGTCGACTCCGTTGCGAATTGCGTTGGCGCGTGACACCTCGATCGATGCGGGGTTGATGTCGATCCCCTGCGCTCGACTTGCACCCAGCACCAGGGCGCTGATTCCGAGAATTCCGCTTCCACAGCCCACGTCCAGGACTGTTTGACCGGTGCGCAGAATTCGCGAGATCAGCAGGAGAGAACCCCGTGTCGTCGGGTGGTCGCCCAATCCGAATGTGGGACCCGGGTCGATGACAATGTCGGTTCCCTGTGTTCGATCCGCCGACGCATGCAGCCAACTCGGCACGATCCGAAGCGTGGAAGTGATGTCGATGACGTCGGCGAATTGCTTCCACGTGTCGGTGATGGTGGGGTCGACACGAGAGATCTCCCACTGCAGAGGCGGTGTCCATTCGCCGAACAGGTCCGTGAGTCGCTCGACAGTGTCGTACTCCGAGGTGCCGAAGGATGATCGAAGTGTGACGGTGCCGTCAACGGCGTCGATCTCCTCGACGCCCTGGATGCCATTGATCCAGAGGAGATCGCAGATGAGACTCGCCCTCAGCGGATCGTCGATATCGATACTGAAGGTGACGATCTCGTCGTTCATGGAGAGAACTCAGTCGATCCGACGGAGTTCGCTTTTGAATCGAGCAGCGCGCGCGACATAGGACTGCGCTGCGAGTTGGATGTCTGAAGCTCGCGCGCGACCGTCCTTGATCACGGCTGGAGCGCCCACAGCCAACGCACCTGACGGCACCTCTGTCCCGTTGAGAACCACGGAGTTCGCTCCGACCACTGCTCCACTTCGCACCACCACGCGGTGCATCACGATGGAGCCGTTGCCGATCAGCGAGCCGTCTTCGACGGTGCACCCTTCGAGGTGCACGATGTGGCCGATCACGCAGTCGTTGCCGACAACGGTCGAAAAAAATGGAGTGGTGTGCAAAACGGATCCGTCTTGGATCGAAGTTCGCGCACCAATGCGGATCTCGCCGTCGTCACCGCGAAGAACTGCGCAAGGCCAGATGGAGCTATTGGGGCCGATCGTCACCGACCCGATGATCACCGCATCGGGATGGACGAAGGCTTGGGAGTCGATCGAGGGTTCCGCACTGCCGAGCGCGTAAATGGGCATGTCTGCAAACTAACGGGGATGGACGCCATGAGGCTCGGCTCGTGACTTCCCGATAAGGTTTCGCCCATGTCCCGCAGGATCGACATCGAATTGACGAGTTCCCGACCAGACGGGTCATGGACCTGGCGTGCCGCAGGGGCACGCGAGCCAAAAGGGGTGCTCGACTCGGACATTCTTCCCCAGGGATCGAAAGCTGGCGACGTTCTGAAGGTCGAAGCGGAATTCGACATCGACGGAATCACGATCATGTCCGTCGTCCAGGGGCGCCAAAAGGTCGAAAAGGTCGAGAGGATCTCGATTGTCGGAGCGGATCGTCCTTTCGAACCCGTGACCCAACAGCTTGCTCGTAAGCCGAAGGGCGACCGACCGGACAAGGGAGACCGACGTCGTCCGCGACCAGAAGGCGCCCAACGAGAGCGGTCGGGCGATCGCGGTCCTCGTCGTCCCCGTTTCGAGGCTCCTCCGGAATTGCCGAAGCGGCCGAGGGCCAAGAGACTGCGTCCGTCGAACGAGCATCGAAGGATCGTTCTCGAAGAATTGCCTTCTGACCAGCGTCCGATTGCCGAACTCGCGCTCCAAGGAATGCAGACCGTTCGGCAGCGCCTCAAGGAGGCAAATGCTCGTCTTGCCGAAGAAGGCAAGCCGACGATGCCCGAACAGTCGGTTCTTCAAATGGCCGAGAACCTCCTCCCCCGACTTCGTGTTGCCGATTGGCTCGATCGTGCGCATGCGGCGGTCAAGGAACCGCAACTCGATCTGAAGGACCTTCGCAGTGTGGTTGCGGCTGCGAACGATCCCCTGATCGAACGTGCTGAGCAGTGCCGTGAGCTCGTGACGAAATTGCGCGAGGTCCTTGCCCAAAGGGCTGACCAGGAGTACAAGAACTGGCTCGAGGACATCGATGCTGCTGTGGGAGTCGGCCGTATCGTCCGAGCCCTCAAACTCGCTGGGCAGCCTCCGAAAGCCGGAGCGATCTTCCCCGAGGATCTCGGTCGTCGGCTCGCAGAAGCGACGTCGGCCAACCTCGTCTCCGATGCGCTCGCCGACCGCTGGATCGCCGTCCTCGAAGCGGCAGCGTTCGCCCCGATCCGGTCGCTGATCAAAGTGGTCTCGAAGCCTGCATCACTCTCCCCCGAACTCGTCAAGACGGTGGAACGCCTTGCGGGCCTTCTTCCGCAGGTCGCTCAGGATCTCGGGGTGGAGGTCTCCAAGCCGAACCTCGCACCCAAACCTCTCCGTCCTGTTCGACCGTCGACGAAGAAGTTGCCACCGAAGCCTCCGACCCCGGGCGCGGCCCAGCCGGCACCAGCCTCGACAACTGCTATTGCTGATGAGGTATCGAACGGCGTGACTGCTTCGACTCAAGACGTCGTCCCGGCGACCGAGGGTGACACGGTGACGGAGGCCTGATCCGCCTCGAGTCGGCAATCTTTCGGGTTGGGCTCGAATTGCTCCCGCCACTACCGTCGTACTCATGACTGAGAACAACGCCACCGACATCGTCACCTATTCCGTGGAGGGTCGCGTTGCGATCATCACGTTGAATCGTCCGGAGGCACGAAATGCCGTCAACGGCGACGTCGCCCGCGGAGTCGAGGCCGCAATCGATGCGCTCGAAGCCGATGACGATGTGTGGGTAGGAATTCTCACAGCGAATACCAGTGGGCAGGAGAAGCCGGTCTTTTGTGCAGGAGCTGACCTCAAGGCGATCAATTCCGGCCAGGCCGGTGACCTCGCCACGGCGAAAGGTGGCTTCGCCGGATTCGTCTACAGGCAGCGCCGCAAGCCTGTGATCGTCGCGGTGGACGGCTTGGCGACAGCAGGTGGATGTGAAATCGTTCTGGGAGCGGATCTGGTTGTTGCAACCGAGCGTTCCTCTTTCGGTCTCGCAGAGGTGAAGAGGAACCTCATAGCCGGCGCAGGCGGTCTCTTTCGCCTTCCTCGTGCGATCGGTCAGGCAGCAGCGATGGAGATGATCCTGACAGGCGAACCGATTCCCGCTCGACGAGCATACGAACTCGGTATGGTCTCTCGACTGTGCGCCCCTGGTGAGGCTCTGAACGAGGCCCGATCTCTAGCTGCCCAGATCACTGCTTGTGCACCACTCGCGGTCTATGCCAGCCGAGAGGTCGTCCTTGCAGCTGCTTACGAAGACGACGAGACTTTGAAGTCACTCACGAACAAGCTGTTCGCAGGAGTCATGCAGTCCGAGGACACCAAGGAGGGTCTGACTGCGTTCATCGAGAAGCGGGCTCCTCAATGGAAGGGTCGCTGAGCTTCTTCGACACAGTGATCAGCCGTGCAGTGACTCCCGCGCGCTCGTAGAGGTTCTTCGTTTCCCGATCTCCAGGAAGCGCCTGAGCCTCGATGATCCCACATCCGCGGGTGAGCGCTCCTGCGATCTCCGCCGCAAGGAGAGCGTCTCCACAGCCGATTTCACGTGCTTCGTCGTCCACGAAGACCCGTTCGATACGGCACACTCGACCGCGGTCCTGCACGTCTTCGTCGAATGACGAAGAAAATCCCACTACGACACCGGAGAGTACGGCGACATGAACGTGAAAGGTGCCCTCTTCCAAGAGCCCATCGATCGGGGGATGCTCCGCTATCCACGCATCTCCCCCTCTGGCACCGACCAATTTCGATCGACCTCGCCGATCCATCTCGCGGACAGCGGAGTGATCGTTCCGGTCGGCGAGACGAATGATCGGTTCGATCCCAGAGATTCCTCCGGAGCGAACGGTCATGCGAAGAGAGGGCAGGTGTCGTCACCGACGGGGCACATCGGAGCGCCCTTTCGAACAAGGAGAAAACACTGGGAACAAAGACGCTCATCAGCTCGCTTGGGCTGAATCGCCATCTCCGGATCACCTGTCGCCGACAGATCATCTTCGTCTTCCTCTTCGGCTGCTTCCTCATCGTCCTCGGCGGAGCCTTTGATTCGAGCCTCGAGGATGACTCCGAGATCAGCTTCGACGTCATCCTCGCCGACGAGCTCCTCGTCTTCATCGTCTTCATCGTCCTCGGATTGTGAGTCCTTCTTCGACTTCTTTGCCTTCTTCTTGGCCACGACAGCCGCCAATTCGACAGTTGTGTCGTCCTCATCATTCGGCTCTGCATCTTCCAGACCGACTACCTCGATCTCTTCGTCGATGACGTCCTCGTCATCGAGAAGGTCATCGGGTTCACCATCGACGAGGGTGACGTCCTCCTCGACGAATTCGTCTTCGTCGATGTCGTCGGTTTCGATGATGTCGTCGTCTTCGGTTGCCATGATGTGGTGGGATCTCCTCCGGGGGTAACGCCCGATATGGGCGCGCATGTTAGACACAAAATTGCTGTCACCGAAAGCAAGTTCAGTGACAGACGTCACGAATGATTCAACAACACCTCGACACGTGTGTCATCGTGAACCGCGTTTCCGCTCGGCTTGCCTCTCGGAAGCCAAACGCTCCAATTCGGGAGCCTCGATTGTGAGATGAGTCATAGCAGCGGCGATCGCGGTGTGACCGGCTTGTTCGCCGATGAGACGGTGCATCTCGAGAGCAACACGTCGATAAGCCGGGTGGCCTTGAGGTGACGATCTGAGTTCGAGCATGTGCATCGCTTCGCGCGCATTGAACTGCATCGAATATCGAACGCGATACGCCATGGAGACTGCATAACTCGCCTGTTCGGGGAACTGAGGGAGGAGAGCATCGTAGAGAGATGCGGAGCGGGCCATGACTTCGTCGAACACGTCAGCCATGCCTGCTTCATCGACGAGATCGGGCCTCGTGTATCCGTGATTCGGCGTCAACTGCTGCCATTCGATCGTGAGCATTCGGTGCCGCTGGAGATCTCGGAACGCGCCGTAGTCGGAAAGGACATCGAAGCGATATCCAGTTCTCTCGAACGCGCGTCCCGGCCGATGTCTGCGGTTCGATCGATCACCGACGTAGGCGGCGATGATCGACACCTTCTCCTCGACGGACATTCTTTCGACTCTCGCCATGATCTGGTGTTCGGGAAGACTCGTCAACGGATAACAGATGGCCGCTACGACTTTGTTCTCGCCATCCGGGTCGTAATCGGTGAGAACGACAGGTGTCGATCGATCGACCGGCTGATCCTCGAAGAGACTCGTGACAATGGAGCGGGTGTCCTCTCTCGTATGCTCGAGGTACTCGCTCCACCGTCCACCCCGATCCTGAACATCGACTCTGCGGAGGAAGCTGGGAATGACTTTCCTCAACTCCGTGAGCATCAGATCTGCGTAGTGTCTGGCTTCAGGGAGAGGATGTGATCGCATCCGAATCAGCATGGCTTCGTACGCCTGGCCACTGGCATAGATCCCGACATTGGACAAGGATGCTGCGGGCAGAACTCCTCGTACGGCATCGAGAGCCTTGGCCCGTGTCGCCTGCCGGTAGACGAAATCGCTGTCCGAGGGATCCCGAGGAATCGTCGATCGAACATGTTCAGTGACTCTTTCGGCCAGCAGGGAATACGAGTCGAACATGCGATCCATGTCGCCCACATAACGCGTTCCGAATCTCGAGTTGAGTATGTCCAAATCGCGATGGAATCGATATCGGCCCGCGAGACGAGAGTCGTAGGCGATGTATCGAGTGCTCTGCTCCAAGTAACTCGCCAATCGTCCCCACTCGAGGATCTTGGTGAGAACATTCGACGCCTGCTCACAGGCGAGGTGCACTCCGCCGAGTTGAGCCACCGAGTCGTCTCCGTACTCGAAGAACACCTTTTCGTACAGCTCTTCCGCACGTGCAAGTCCCACGGTTGCATCGACTCCGAGGTCTCCGGACAGATCCAGATCTCCGACGAATTCATCGAGAAAGAGGCGGCGAAGACTCTTGGGACTCCTGCTGTACCGGGCGAAAAGTGCACCCTTGACGACCTCTGGCAGGTTCACCAGGGCGAACACTGGCCCATCCAAGTTGGTGAAGTAACGCCGAAGAATCTCTGATTCGTCGCTGGTGAAGTCCTCGGGGGCGTAGACCGTCACGACGCGTCACGCTAGTTGGTCTCTACCCCTGTTTCGCGGACTCCTCACCCGAGAAGTCCCTGCGGAGCCTCGATCAGATCCCATTCGGACCGTATGCGTTCGCGAAGATCGGCCGACGACCAGACGTCGACAGCGGTCATTGCCAGGGCCTTGGCGCCGTCGATCACACCCAGATCTCCTGATTCGGATGCCGCATAGTGGGCGAATTCCTCGGTGTGAATGGCCACACCCCGTGGCGCAATCCCGATCATCGGGTGCATTGCGGGAAGGAGGTAGGACACGTTGCCCAAATCGGTCGACCCAACCACATGGTGCCCAGCACTGGACGGATCGAGCGGATCTCTCCCCAACGAACGCATGTTTGCAGCGTACGCCCCGACCAGGGAGGCGTTGTCTCTGACGTCAGCGTAGGGATGATCGTCCCATGTGGTCGTCATGGTGCATCCACAGGCATGTGCTGCGCCTTCCAGACACGCCGACACGCGCTGTTTGAGTGGAGCCAAGGAGGCCAGCGTGTCGGACCTCACGTACCAATTCGCTGTGGCACGACGTGGAACGATGTTCGCCTTCTCACCAGCTTCGATGAAGACCCCGTGAATTCTTTCGGTGGGTCGAATGTGTTGACGCAGAGCAGCGATGTTCATGTATCCGAGAACTGCAGCATCGAGAGCGTTTCGCCCGGCCCATGGCGCAGCCGCTGCATGCGCAGCGACACCCTCGTAGATCACATCGAGTGTCTGCACGGCGATGGCGGTCATGGAAATGAGATCAGCGTCCGCCGGATGAATCATCAAGGCAGCATCGCCCGATCCGAATGCGCCATGTCGAGCCATGACGATCTTTCCTCCACCGCCTTCTTCTGCCGGGGTGCCGAGGACTCGGAGTCGACCAGGAATGTCTGGCAGAAATCGAGAACACGCAAGGGCAGCTCCGAGTCCGGCCGCTGCAATGATGTTGTGGCCGCAACCATGGCCGATCCCTGGTAGTGCGTCGTACTCGAGCAGGATCAGAACCTCGGGACCGGCAGAACCGAGCGTTGCTTCGAAGGCAGTCTCAACTCCGTATGCGTGTCGAGTCACGGAGAACCCCGACGATTCCAGTACGTTCGTGAGAAGCTCGTGCGCAAAGTGTTCTTGGTAATTGAGCTCCGGATGGGAGTGAATCCGATGACTGACGTCGATCAGCGACTCTGCGATTCGATCGACTTCCTTGTTCACATCGGATTTCATCGATCGTCAGCCTAGTCGTGGGTCTCACGCGCTCCGATCGGCGCGGCGACCCAGACGACAACCTCATCACGAAGTGGTTCCACGTACCTCACGATTCGGGAACCGATACGGCAGCCGTCGAGCACGACGATCCCTTTCGCGTTCAAAGTCGTCTGATCCGAGATCTGACGAAACTGGATCAGGGGATGAGGAAGATGGTCTCCTGTCTTCATTCGTTTCAGAACGAGGAGACGCTGGCGAATCGAGAGGTCTCCCGAGAACTCGACGACTTCGATCTTGCCGTCATTGGGGTGGCCGCGTGGGGCGATGTCTCGGCCGTGAAGGTATTGAGAATTGCAGATCGCAGTGATTCGACCACGTAGGAGCCCCCCGCCCAGCAATCGACGATGGATCAGACAATGGCTCATCGAAAGCTGGTGAGTACTGAGTCCCCGTGAATCGACCACACAGACCCTGACGAGGTCGATCGGCAGTCGTCGATAGGAACAGCCCGGGGACGGAAACGATGCTCCGAGGGTTCGAGCCAGGTCGCCCGAAGCAAGAATGAATTCGCGAACTCCCTGTTCGATCAACTGACCAGCGTGAGCGTCGTCTCGCGCAAAGGGAGTACTTGGTGGCGGCGTGCCGATGCTTCCCCAGTTCTGACCGCGACGAACGACCATCAGGGTGCCTCTCCGAATGCACTCGACGCCTGAACCACACCTCGCAGCAGCAGTTCACATGCTGCAGTGGATGCTCGCCGAGTGGCGGGCTGGGGAGCAGCGGTCCCGAACTGGCGCAGGAGATCGATCAACTGCTTCATCGTTCGAACGAAATCTCCTCCGGAGAGGTCCTCGTCGATGATGATGTCGGAAAATCCATCGCCCGCCGCCCAGGAATAAGCGATCGAAGCGAAAGTCGGATGTGGCGTTCGATGCGGTTGCAGGTGATTTTTGGTCTCCTTGGATCTCAGCTCCGCACTGATGGACTCGATGTCCTTCCATCGGGATCGAACATCCTTGGATGGGAACCAGGGAGCAGGTGCTGGCTCGCTGCTTCGATGCTCGTAGACGAAGACGGAAGTCAGCGCAGCAAGTGACGGAGGATCGAGTTCATCGAGCAATCCTCGATGGAGGCATTCGGCGATCAGCAAATCGGATTCGTGGAAGAGCCGTGCCAATACCTCACCTTTGGGAGTGAGGCTCCAGTTGCTCACATAGTCCCAGGATTGAAGAATGTCGAGAACTCGATCGAAGGTGCGAGAAATGGACGACGTGTGCCGATCGACCTGCTCCTGGATGTGAGGAACCTCCTTGCGGAGACGGAGGACACGGCGTGCGGCGATGATTCGCTGGTCGAAATCTTCGTCAATGCGGAGCTCGTTCTCCAGATGGTCGAGGGCGGTTCCTGTGTTCGATCTGGACCGAGGGCGGAAAGAATCAAGATTTCTCTTGCGAAGGGACCGAGTCATGCGTTCAACGGTCTTCTTCTGGAAGTCTTGGCGTGTCGGCGTGAACGGCTGCGGAAGGTCGATCGACAACACGGGCAGCGGAAGGTCGGTGA